>DATAGA010000443.1:0-2385 GCA_036257215.1 Myxococcota bacterium | reverse complement strand
TCCGCTCGCGCGCGAGCGCCACCTGGCGCGCGTAGCCGCGCAGCTCCTGGCCGACGGTGACCGGCGTCGCGTCCATGAGGTGCGTGCGTCCGGGCTTCACGACGTCGTCGAGCGCCGCCGCGCGCGCCGCGAGCGACTCCTCGAGCCGGGCGAGCACCGGCAGCAGCTCCTCGTGGACGGCCTCGCGCGCGGCGAGGTGGATCGCGGTCGGGATCACGTCGTTCGACGACTGGCTCCGGTTCACGTCGTCGTTCGGGTGGAACCCGGGCGCCGCCGCGACGCCTCCCCGGCCCGCCGCGCGCGCCAGCTCGCCCGCGCGCCGCGCGATCACTTCGTTCGCGTTCATGTTGGTCGACGTGCCGGAGCCCGTCTGGAACACGTCGAGCGGGAACTGCTCGTCGAGCGCGCCCGCGGCGACCTCTTCCGCCGCGCGCGCGATCCAGCGCGCACGCGCCGGGTCGAGCTCGCCGAGCTCCGCGTTCGCCGTCGCGGCAGCGGCCTTGATCCAGCCGAGCGCCTGGAGGAAGCGCCGCGGAAAGCGCTCGCCGCTGACCGGGAAGTTCTCGAGCGCGCGCTGCGTCGCTGCGCCCCACAGCGCGCCGGCCGGGATGCGCACCTCGCCGAGCGCGTCGCGCTCGGTGCGCGCGGGGCGCGCCGCCTTTGCTGCGTCGGCGGCGTGTGTGGGCGCGGGCTCGTCCGCCATCTGCGCGGCCTCCCAACAGAAGATGTTGGCTGCGCATGGGCCCGCCGTCTAGACTGTTCGCCTCATCGCACCGCCGGGAAGCCCGGCGAGAGGAGAATGCGCCGCATGGCCCAGATCAAGGGGTCCAAGACCCACGAGAACCTGAAGCACGCGTTCGCCGGCGAGTCGCAGGCGAACCGCCGCTACCTCTACTTCGCGCGCCAGGCCGACATCGAGGGCTACCCCGACGTCGGCGGCCTCTTCCGGGACACCGCCGAGGCCGAGACCGGGCACGCCCACGGGCACCTCGACTACCTGAAGCAGGCGGGCGACCCCGCGACCGACAAGCCGATCGGCTCGACGGACAAGAACCTCGCCGCCGCCGTCGCGGGCGAGACGTACGAGTACACCGAGATGTACCCGGGCATGGCGAAGACCGCGCGCGGCGAGGGCTTCGGCGACGTCGCGGAGTGGTTCGAGACGCTCGCCAAGGCCGAGAAGTCCCACGCCGGCCGCTTCCAGAAGGCGCTCGACGGGCTCGAGAAGCTCTGAGGCCGAGCGGGAGTGAAGGTCCAGGCGCCGGAGCGCCCGTCCACCGACTGGAGCTACGACGACCCGGACTACCTCGATCCGGCGAAGCTCGAGCGCGAGCTGCGGCGCGTGGGGGAGGCGTGCCACCAGTGCCGGCGCTGCCTCCCCCTCTGCCCCGCCTTCCCCAAGCTGTTCGATCTGGTCGACCGCTCGCCCGCGGAGATCGCGGGCGTCCCGCTCGCCGGCTTCGAGGAGGTGAACGAGCTCTGCTATCACTGCAAGCTCTGCTACAACCACTGCCCCTACACGCCGCCCCACGAGTGGGACGTCGATTTCCCGGCGCTGATGCGCCGGCACCAGCTGTTCCGCGCGACCCGGGACGGCGTGCCGCTCGCGCGCCGGCTCACGACGCGCACCGACCTGATCGGCAAGCTCGCCTCGCTCGCGCCCGCGCTGATGAACTTCGCCAACCGCAATCGCGCGTCGCGGGTGCTGATGGAGAAGACCGTCGGCATCCATCGGGACTGGGTGCAGCCCTCGTACTACCACGACACCGTCGAGCGCTGGTGGAAGCGGCGCGGGCCGCGCGGCGAGGGCCGCGCCGGCGACGTCGTGCTGTTCACCACGTGCTCGGTCAACTACAGCGACCCGGTGGTGGCGCGCTCCGCCGTGGCGGTCCTCGAGCGCAGCGGGGTGCGCGTCGACGTCTGCTACGAGACCTGCTGCGGCATGCCGTTCACCGACACGGGCGACCTCGCGGCGGCGCGCCGCCACGCGGAGCGCAACGTCGCGGCGCTGCTGCCGCACGTCGAGCGCGGCGCGGTGGTCGTCGCGCCGGGCCCGTCGTGCTCGCTGATGCTGAAGCACGAGGTCCCGAAGCTCCTCGGCAGCGAGGCTGCCCGCCGCGTCGCGGCCGCGACCAAGGACCTGATGGAGTACGTGTACGACCTCGCGCGCGCGAAGCTGCTGGACCGCGAGTTCACGCAGCGGCTCGGCAAGGTCGCCTACCACGCGCCCTGCCACCTGCGGGCGCAGAACGTCGGGTTCCGCTCGCGCGACGTGCTGCGTCTCGTGTCCGACGAGGTCGTGCTGGTCGACGCCTGCTCGGGCGTCGACGGCACCTGGGGCATGCAGGCGCGCTTCCACGCGGAGTCGATGGGGGTCGCGCGCAA
>DATAGA010000422.1:0-3574 GCA_036257215.1 Myxococcota bacterium | reverse complement strand
CCACTGCGGGCGTGCAGCTCGGCCAGCACCGGCTCGTCGAAGCGGGCGCGGATCGCGCGGTCGACGCGCGCGCGCTCGAGCTCGCCGTGCACGTACGCCTCCAGCTCGGCCCGGCTCATCGCGGCGTCGAGCCGCACCGTCTGGCTCGTCCCGCCGAGCTCGGCGGCCGGATCGGGGCGTTCGCTCCCGTCGGTCATCGCGAGCAGCGCGCGCACCACGCCCCCGTGCGACGCCGCGAGCTCGACGAGCCAGCTCGCGGTCTCGCGCGGCAGGGAGTCCGCCTCGTCGATCGCGATCAAGAGCCGCTTGCCCTGGCCGCGCCGGGCCCCGAGCTCCCGCGTCAGGCCGGCGCGCGGATCCAGCGGCGGCTCGATGCCGAGCGCGCCGAGGAGGATCCGCGAGAGTCCGTCCGGATCGCAGTCCGGATGCGGCACGAAGGCGGTCTCGTAGACGGCCTGCACGCGCGCAGCGAAGACCTTGAGGAGCAGGGTCTTCCCCATGCCGGGCGGGCCGCGGAGCACGCAGATCGGGTCGCGCGACGCGAGCGCCCAGCGCTGCAGGTCCCCGAGCGCGCGCTCGGAGCCGGCGCTCGCGACGTAGCCGGCGGGGTTCGCGGTGGGGGGGAACGCGTGAGGCGCGCTCATTCGGCGGCTCCGTTCTCCCAGCCCCGGATCCAGGACAGGTGGGACCGCGTCTCGAGGCTTCGCGTCGAGAAGGCGGCGCTCGAGAGGTCCGGGTTCACCTCGCGCCGGCGGAACACGATCGTCGTCTCGGTGCCCGCGTCCATGTCTTCGAAGTCGATCCGCTTCGGAAGGACGCGGTCCTCGTAGTGCTCCATCTGCGCGCGGTCCATGCGCGTCACCTTGTAGGGATCGAGCGCGCCGATGCGGTAGTAGCGCACCTCGAGCATCGCGTAGTCGCTCGCCGCGACGAAGAAGTCGACGCGGTCGTAGGTGGTCCCGATCAGCCTCTTCAGCGTCACGAGGTGTACCGGCTCGCCCGAGACGGCCGCGAACGACCGGCCGAGGACCTCGAACTTGTCGACGCGCTGGACTTCGAGGTCCTCGAGGGTGACGTCCATTCCGGTGAACTTGTCGGCGCGCTGGGCGGTGACGGCTCGGCGGATCCGGCGCAGGTGGGGCAGGTATACGAACGCGTCGTCGGACCTGTCGTGACGTTCGATGCGCAGGATCCGCCGGCCGCGCATGTCGCCGTCGCCCTGGAAGTAGAAGAGGTCGTGGGCGCGGCCGTCGATGAACTTGCGCAGCAGCTCGGTCCGATACTCCAGCACGACCTGCCCGGCGCGGCGCACCACGAAGTCGAGGTCGGCGTGCTGGTCGAAGTAGTAGAAGTTGTCGAAGGCGCGCTCGATCACCTGGCGTGCCGACGGAGCCGGCGGGTAGTAGTCCTCGGGCACGCCGGTCGCCGCGGGCGGGTGGGAGTCCTCGGCGACGCCGGCCGCCTGGGGCGGCGCATCCTCGCCGGCGGCGGCGAGGGCAACGAGGAGCGCAACGGCCGCGAGGGCAACGACTCGGCGTCGGATCGGCATCGGTCAGGGCTCCCGCGGCAGCTGGTCGGGGGGAGGAAACGCGCGGCCGACGGCCTCGTCGCCGCGCTCGAGGCGCCACGTGCGCGTCGGCACCCCGCCCTCGACGCTCTCGAGCACGCTCACCCGTGCAGACTCGCCCGGGTCGAGACGAAACGGCCCGATCTGCTCGGGCGGGTCGAGCTGGACGACGAGCGTCAGGAGGCCGGACGGCACCTCGATCGCACCCGCGCCCGCGCGACCCTCCGCGACGATGCCGTCCGCGCTCGCGCCCGCGGCGACCGAGAAGGTCGGAGCGTCGTCGACGCCGCGCGCGGAAGCGGGAGCGGGCCGGGCCGGCGACGGGAGGAGCGTCGTCAGGCACGCGGGCGGCTCGGCCGTTCCCGCCGGTGCGACCTCGAGCCAGGCGCCGGCTGCGACGATGCCGCGGGCGGCCTCGCACAGGTCGCCGCCGCACGGATCCGCCGTCGCGTCCTCGAGGTCCGTCACCAGGACGACGCGCACGGTGCGCGCGCTCGGCTGGCGCTCGAGATCGCGGCGAACCTGATCGACGGCGCCGGCGAGAGAGGCCTCGGAGCGCGGCGCGAGCTCGCCGAACGGATCGGCGGTCGGGCGCCGGCCCGCTGCCGGCGCGGGCGCGAGGATCCGTTCGGCCTCGGTGCAGCGCTCGCCCGCGCGGTGCCCGAGGACGGTGAGCGCGATCTCGGTGCGGTCGTCGAGCGAGTCCATCAGGGCGAGCGAACCGCCCCGCGCGAGCTCCGCGAGGGAGCGCCCGTCCGACGCCCGTCGCAGCATCGAGCGCGTGAGATCGACCACCAGCTCGACCCGTTCGAGCGTCGGCTCCGGCGACGGCGCGGGGACGCCGAGGTCGCGGTAGACCTCGACCGTCAGGCTGGCGCTCCCCGTCGCACGGGCAACCCGCGGAAGCAGCGCCAGCGCAGCGAGCGCGAGGACCGCGAGGGCGACGGCCCGGCCCGAAGGCCGAAGCGCGTTCCCGGCGAGCGAGCGAGGGTCCCTCACTGCGGCGGCTCGCTGCGCGCCGCCTCGAGGGCGCGGCGGAGCTTCGGCGACGTGTGCGCTGCGTCGAGGTCGAGGCCGGGGTCGACCGCGAGGGCCCGCTGCAGACTCGCGCGGGCGGCCCCGTCGTCGCCGTAGGCCACGTGCGCGGTCGCGCTCAGTACCTCGAACCGGACCCGCTGTGCACGGACCGGCGGCGAGTCGCCGACCTCGCCGATGCGGCCGCGGAGCGCGCGGAGGTCCGAGAGCGCTTCGTCGAAGCGCGCGGTCCGGAGCTGCTCCTCCACGCGCGCGAGGGACGCGTCGAGCCGGGCGAGCTCCCCCGCGTCCTTGGCGGCGACCGGCTTCGACGCGGCGACGGGTCCCGGAGGGGGTCCAGGAGGAGCAGGCCGCCTCGGGGGCGGGACGGCGGGCCTCGCAGCCGCCGTGGCAGTGGCGGGCCGCCGGGCGGGCTGGGGCAGCCGAAGCACGACCCGCGGGCGCGTGCGCTCGACGCCGGCGCGGGCCGAGGCGTTCGTCGGATCGAAGCAGAGCACCCGCTGCCAGAGCCGGTTCGCCTCGACCCCGTTCTTCCCTTGGAGCTCGAGGGCTTGCTGCGCGAGCCGGTCGGCGCGCATGCGGGCCCAGCGGGCGTGCAGCGGGTCAGCGTCGTCGACGCGCGGGAGCGGCTGGAGCTCGCCGGGCCAGGGCGCACAGGCGTCCTCGGCCGGAGCGGCCGCGGGAAGCCCTCCGGCCAGCAGGATCGTCCCGAACAGGTAAGCCCGAACGCGCACCCGCTGCGCCGCCTGCCAACCTCTGAGAAACCCCCGCCCCGGAGCGCGGGGATTCTACCCGAATCGGAGCTGCGAGGGCGCGACGCCCGCTCCACAGGTGCCGGGCCTGCCCCCGCTCACCCGCCCCGCGAGCAGGTCGATCCTGCGCCCCGCGACCTAGCGCCACCAGCGGCGCAGGCGCCGCTTCGCGGCCGGCGCGGGCGCGGCTGCGGGCGGGGGCTCCGCGGCCGGGCGCGGA
>DATAGA010000418.1:0-1627 GCA_036257215.1 Myxococcota bacterium | reverse complement strand
CGCGTCACGTACACGTAGCGGGCGTCTCGCGCGATCGGCAGCAGGCGCGTCGGCATGTGCGTCTTGATGACGCGGCGGCCGCTCGGGCCGATGCCCGGCGCGTCGTCGAGGTGCACGGACCAACGCGCCTCGATCCACGGCGAGACCGCGTAGAGGTGACGCGCGCCGGCGTCGCTCAGATCGCCGCGGCCGCGGGAGAGCACCTCGTAGACGAGCTGCTGCATCCAGGTGGTGCCGCACTTCATCTGCGTCGCGACGAAGACGTCGC
Source organism: Myxococcota bacterium (assembly GCA_036257215.1). Classification (GTDB taxonomy): domain Bacteria; phylum Myxococcota_A; class UBA9160; order UBA9160; family UBA6930; genus DATAGA01. The sequence goes on along the minus strand of DATAGA010000418.1, from coordinate 1,359 downwards.
GCGCGCCCGCGCGGTAGCCGGCCGCGCGCTCGAAGTCCGCCGCCCCGCACTGGATCGGGCCGCGGATGCCGCGCAGCTCTCCGCCGTCGGGGAACCGCGGCGGCACGACCCGCGCGAGAGCGGCCGCCACGCGCCGCAGCGGCGCGGCGCGCCGCGCCACCTCCTCCGCAAAGGCGCGCCGCTCCGCCGACGGGCGGCCGAAGTAGGCGCTCCCGCGGACCCCGGCCTCGTACCAGCGCCGGAAGCGCAGCGCGTAGCCCGCGAAGAGCACGCCCGCGAGCGCGAGCAGGGCGAGCAGCGCGGCGACGCCGACCGACACGCCGGCCACGAATAGCGAACGACCTAGGGGAGCGCCTCGCAGCCCTCGCGGATCCAGCCGGGGAGGCACTCGGCGCGGCGGCACTCGTCGGCGATCGCCTCCTCTTCGGCCAGCGCGTCCTCGAGGCGCTGCTCCGCCGCGTCGAGGTCGCGCTCCGAGCAGTAGGTCTGCACCAGCTCGCAGCGCTCGAAGCGCTCCCGCTCGGTCTCGACGTCGGCCTCGGCGTCCTCGCGCTCGCGGCGCAGCGCCGTCGACTGCTCGCACCACTCGGCGACCGCGGCCGCCTCCTCGTCGGGCGAGGCGCCCTCGGCCAGCGCGGCCGGTGAAGGACCGCGGCTGCGCCGCGCGGCCGCCGGCTCGGAGTCGCGCGGCGCACCGAGCGGTGCGGACTCCTCGTAGGCCCCGGCCGCGCCGGCGTCGACACCGGGGTCGGTGACCCGCGCGGCGGGCGTCGGCTTCGGGTCGCGCGAGAGGATCGTCGCACCGGGAGGCACCTTGTCCTCGTGGTCGACGAGGCCGAGCACGCCGTCCGGCGTGCGGAAGCGGATGAGCTCGTCGGCGAGGGCGGCGCTCGGGAGCGAGGCGAGCAGGAGCACCGCAGCGAGGACGCGCATGGAGAGGGCATCGGGCGCCGGCGCCGGCAGCTTGAGCGGGCTCGGGCGAGCGCGGTCGGCTCCACGGAGTGCGGGCGGATCGGCCCGTCGCGGGGACGCCGCGCGCGGCTATCGTGCCCCGCGATGTCGATCGAGCGCGCGATCGCGCGGCGCCGCGTGACGGCGGCCGAGGCCGCGGCGCGGGTGCGCGCGGTCGACGAGCTCGCGATCGGCCTCGGCCCCGGTCAGCCCGCCGCGTTCCTCCACGCGCTCGGCGAGCGCGACGACTTCGAGCGCCTCGTGGTCTTCGGTGCGCTGATCAGCGGCCTCTACCGGGTGTTCACCCGCCGCGGGGTGACGCTGCTCTCCGGCTTCTTCGGCCCCGTGGAGCGCGGCCTGCGCGAGGCCGGCCACGACGTGCGCTTCGTGCCCGCCGACTTCCGGCGC
>DATAGA010000397.1:0-2473 GCA_036257215.1 Myxococcota bacterium | reverse complement strand
CCGTCGCGCACGTCGCGCGCGACGAGGTCGCGGATGAAGTCGCTGCCCGCGGTCGCGTCGTCGGCCATGGCAGCCGGAAGTTAGCGACCGCGGGCAGGCGGTTCCGGGTCCGGGCGGGGCGCCCGGCGTCCGCGCTCAGCGCGCGGGGCTGGCGCAGCCGCACGCCACGGCGCTCGAGGCGCTCGTCGCGGGCGTCGGCGCCGTCGCCGCCGCGGGCGCTTCCTCCACCGCGCCGCCGGCGAACTCGCTGAGGTTCGCGTCGACCCGGTAGAACTCCCAGCGCAGGCCCTGCGGGTCGCTCGCCCAGACCGCGCGCTTCTTCGCGTAGCAGCAGGTCTCGTCGCGCTCGATGCGCTCGGCGAGGCCGCGCGGCTCGAGCTCGGCCGCGACGCCCTCGACGGCGGCGTCGTCGAAGTACTCGAAGCCGACGTGGTTGAGCCGCTCCGGCGCGTCGGGCGCCTCGAACAGCACGAGCTTGAGCGGGGGGTTCTCCACGGCGAAGTTCGCGTAGCCGGGCTTGCGCTTGTTCACGGGCACCCCGAAGAGCCGGCTGTAGTAGGCGACGGCTTCGTCGAGGTCGCGGACGTTGAGGGCGAGCTGGAAACGCATACCGAGACTCCTTCGTTGCGGCCGTCCGCAGACGGCCTGGGCGCAGTGGACACTCCCTGACAGCACTGGTCCGTCAGGTACCCGAGGAGCTGCCGCATGGCGCCGAAGTCGGGCGCGTAGACGAGCGAGCGCCCGTCGCGCCGCACCCGGACCAGGCCGGCGTTGCGCAGCTCCTTCAGATGGAACGAGAGCGTCGGCGCGGGCAGCCCGAGCGCGCCGGCGATCGCGCCGGCGGCGAGACCGGCGTCGCCCGCCCGGACGAGCAGGCGGAACACCTCGAGCCGGCTCTCCTGGGCGAGGGCGCCGAGGGCTCCCACCACGTCGCGCTTGTTCATCATGATTCCAAATTTATCGAATTATAGAAGCATGTCAAGTGTGCTCGGTTAGGCTCAGCGGGCTCGCCCCGAGACCTCCGCCTTGAGCCTCGCGAACACCTGGGGAACCCGGCCCGAAGAGCGCGTCGGTCCCTGGCCCTGCGACGAGATCGCCGGCCCGGCCGCCGCCGCCCTCTGGCGCGGCGTCGACGTTCAGGCGCCGGCCGCCGTCACGTGGCGCTGGCTCTGCCAGCTGCGCGCCGCGCCGTACAGCTACGACTGGATCGACAACTTCGGCCGGCGCAGCCCGCGCACGCTGACCCCGGGGCTCGACCGGCTCGCGGTCGGGCAGCCGGTGATGCGCATCTTCCGGGTCGCGAGCTTCGTGCCGGAGCGCCACCTCACGTTGACGCTCGCGCCGGGTCGCGGCGAGCTCTTCGGCCACGTGGCGGTCACCTACCGCGTGGTGGCGCGCGGCGAGCGCAGCTCGCGGCTGCTCGCCAAGCTGCGCTACGAGCCTCCCCCGGGCCTGTGGGGCCGCGTGCTCGCGCGGCTCCTGCCGTGGGGCGACCTCGTCATGATGCGCAAGCAGCTCCACACGCTGGCTCGCCTCGCCGAGCGCGACGCGGCGTAGGTCCGCCTGGAGGACCTCGCACTCGGGTGCACCGGGCGGAGAGCGGCCCTACGCTCGGCTGCCCGTGGCCATCTCGGTGATCCGCTTCGACCTGCGCGCGCCCGCGTCCTCGCCGGCGTCGCGGCGCGAGCTGTTCGACGCCGCGCTGGAGATGGCCGCGTTCGCCGACCAGGCGGGCTTCGCGCTCGCGACGCTCTCCGAGCACCACGGTGTCGACGACGGCTACCTGCCGTCGCCGGTCGTCTTCGCGGGCGTCCTCGCCGGCGCGACGCGCCGGCTCGGCCTCAACATCTCGGCGCTGCTCGTCCCGCTCTACGACCCGGTGAAGCTCGCCGAGGACCTCGCGCTGCTCGACTGGGCGAGCCGCGGCCGCCTCATGGTCGTCGCGGGGCTCGGCTACCGGCCCGAGGAGTACGCGGCGCTCGGCCGCGACTTCAGCCGGCGCGGGAAGCTGCTCGACGAGTGCCTCGACGTCCTGCTGCGCGCCTGGGGCGGCGAGGTGTTCGAGTACCGCGGCGCCAAGGTGCGCGTCACGCCCCCGCCGTTCACGAAGCCGCACCCGCGCCTTTTCGTCGGCGGCTCGACGCCCGCGGCGGCGCGGCGCGCGGCGCGCTTCGGGCTCCCCTTCGCGCCGCCGCTGCACGACCCCGAGCTCGCCGCGCTCTACGAGTCGGAGTGCCGCCGGCTCGGCGTGGGCGGCGGCTTCGTGCTCTCGCCGGGCGAGCCGGCGACCACGTTCGTCGCGCGCGACCCCGACGCCGCGTGGGAAGCACTGGGCCCGTACCTGCTCCACGACGCCACGAGCTACGCAGCGTGGCAGCGGCCCGAGCAGCGCTCCTACTCGCACTCGCGCGCGACCACCGTGCAGGAGCTGCGCTCCGAGGGAAAGTACCGCGTGCTCACGCCCGAGCAGTGC
>DATAGA010000389.1:0-2771 GCA_036257215.1 Myxococcota bacterium | reverse complement strand
CGGTCAGCGCGGCGCTCAACGGGGCGCCCCGGCGTGCCGCACCGGCGGCGTGCGGCGCAGCTCGCGGTAGAGCGTCGCGAGCTCGAGGAGTGCGCGCAGGATCACGCGCGGCCGCGCGCCCGACTGGCGCCCGTGCACGCGCGGCCGATGGCTGACGGGCACCTCGCGGATGCGAAAGCCGAGGCTTTGCGCGCGGACCAGGATCTCCGTGTTCACGAACGCGCCGATCGAGGCGATCGGGATCGCCTCGAGGACCCGCCGGTGGAACACCTTGAACGCGCAGTCGATGTCGCGCACCGGGAGCCCGAAGAGGAGCCGCACGCACGTTCCCCAGCCGAACGCGAGCGCGCGCCTCGGCCAGGGATCGCGGCGCGGCGCGCGGTAGCCGGCCACGACGTCGCAGGAGCCCGCGAGCGCGAGCAGCGCCTCGAGCTCGGCGAGCTCGAACTGGAGGTCCGCGTCGCTGAAGAAGACGAGCTCGCCGCGCGCCGCGCGCAGCCCCGTGCGCAGCGCCGCGCCGTAGCCGCGGTTCGCGGGGTGCGTGAGGACGCGCAGCCGCGGCTCCTTGCTTCGGCGCGCGTCGAGCAGGGCGGCGCTGCCGTCGCGGCTGCCGTCGTCCACGACGACGAGCTCGAAGTCCGGCGCGAGCTGCGTCGCGACCGCGAGCGCGGCGTCGATCAGGGGGCCGACGTTGCGCTCTTCGTCGCGGACCGGGAAGACGAGCGAGAGCGCGGGCCGCGGCGCGGAGGCGCGGCGCGGCGGGGCGAGTGCGCGGCCGCCGCGCGCGGGCGGGCCGACGTGCGAAACCGGCGCACGGGCCCGGGCGGGAGCCGTCGTCGGCGCCGAGCTCACGCGACCCTCACTCGAGGTACCCGAGCGCGCGCAGGCGCGCGCGCACGGCGGCCTCCTCGGCCGCGGTGTAGGGTCGCGCAGCCGTCGCGCTCGGTCCGCCGCCGCATCCGCGGTCCGCTCCGAACGGGAGCCCGAGCGCGCCGAGCAGCGCGGGCGCGACGTCCACGAGCGACGCGCCCGGGGCGAGCCCCGGCGCGCCGTGGCCGTCCGCGATCCAGACGCCGTCGGGCCGGTGGGCGCCGTTCGTGCCGCGCCCGCGGCCGCCGGCGAGCTCGTGCTCGCCGAGGACGCGGAGCGACGTGGGCTTCGTCTCGTCCCAGGGCGTCGGCACGAGGGAGAGGGCATAGCCTCGTTCGAGGGCGAGCTCCACCACGACGTCGGGCGCGCGCGCGACGAACGGACCGGCGTAGACCTCCTCGCGTGGCCGCGCGCGCGCGACGACGGGCGCGCCGTCCGGGAGCTTCCAGTCGAGCAGCGCCTCGATCACCTCGCGCCGCACGCGCTCCGCGTGGGCGGGCGCGACGCAGCCCCGCGCCTCGCGGCCCCGCAGGTTGAGCCACACGCCGGGCTGGGTGTTCGCCTCTTCGGAGAACGCCGCCGTGCGCTCCCAGTCGAAGCCGCCGAAGCGCGCGGCGCTCTCGAGCGCGGCAGCGGCGCCGCGCGCGCGCCGGAAGACGCGCTCGACGACGCGCGGGGGCAGCGTGCGCAGCGCGGCGTCGCGCGCGCGGCGCGCGAGAGCGTCGGCGGCCCGTCGCCCCTCGCGCCGGCGGCGCAGGAGGCCGCACTCGGCGAGGCGGGCGTTCAGGTGGACCACCGCGCGGGCGGCGCCGCCGCTCCCGTGGTCCGAGAGCACGACGCAAGCGGCGTCCGGTCCCACCGCCTCGCGCAGCGCGCCGCACGCCGCGTCGAGCGCCTCGTACACCGCGGCGAGGGCGCCGCGCCGCCGCGCGCTCGCGGCCGGGTCGCGCCGCGGCGAGCCCGGGTCGTGGTCGCGCCAGAAGTGGTGCGCGACCGTGTCGCTCTCCGAGAAGACGACGCAGATCAGCGTCGGCGCGCGCCCGGCCCGGCGCAGCGCGTCGAGCGCCTCGAGCGCAAACGCCTGCTTGCGCGCGACGCGGGCGACGAGGAGATCCGCGGCGCGCTCGTGCCAGCCGGGCGCCGTCGCGCCCTCGTCGAGCTCGTGCCTCATCCAGGGACCCGCGCGCGCCGCAACGGCGTCGTAGAGGACGGGGTCGCTCGCGCGGCTGCGGTCGCTCCCGGCGGAGACGGGCGCGTCGAACCCGGCGACCACGAGGCCCGGCACGCGCTCGGGCGGGAAGGTGGCGGGCACGCCGAGGCAGAGCACCGAGCCGCCCGCGCGCCCCACGCGGTCGACGAGCGTCTCGCCAGCCCGGTCCGTCGCGTTCGTGAAGCGCAGCCGGTAGGCGCCGGGGAGCCTCTGGGTGAAGTCGAACAGGCCGTGCTCGCCCGGACCGAGCCCGGTGAGGAAGCTCGACCACGCCGGGAAGCTCATGGCCGGTACCGTGCTCGGCAGCGGCGCGCGCGTGCCGCGCGCGACCCAGGCGGCCAGGTTCGGCAGCCGGCCGGCACGCGCGAGCGGCTCGATCACGTCGAAGCTCGCGCCGTCGAGGCCGAGGACGAGGAGCGGCGGCTGCGGGGACGACGCGCTCGGTCGTTCGGGAGGGGTCACGGGGCGGACAGCGTCCTCAGAGCCGCGCGGCGATCGCCTCGGCGACCTGGTCGGTGCGCGCCGAGCCGCCGAGGTCGCGCGGCCGGCAGGCCGGGTCGCGCAGCGTCTCGTGCACGGCGCGCTCGAGGGCCGCGCCGGCCTCGCGGTGTCCGAGGTGCGAGAGCATCCACGCGGCCGAGAGGATCACGGCGGTGGGGTTCGCGACGCCGTGCCCGGCGATGTCCGGCGC
>DATAGA010000370.1:0-4249 GCA_036257215.1 Myxococcota bacterium | reverse complement strand
GTGCGTCTCGGCCGCCTGCGGCAGGTCGACCCAGGTGCAGCGCACGCGCGAGCCCGGCTCGTGGCGGCGGCGCGGCTGCCACTCGAGGAGCTGCGCCTCGTTCGGGTCGCGGTCCGAGTTCTTGGCGAAGAGGACCCGGCCGCCTTCGACGCGCACCATCGTGTCGCACATCGCCTGCCAAGGATACCTGGGCCCGCCCGCCCGAGCGCACGCCCGTCAGGAGCCGGAGCGCGGGGACTCCCGGAGGTCGCGCCAACGGGCGAGCACGGCGGCCTCGTCGAGGGGGGCCAGCGTCGTCGGGGCGGCGCCGGCGGTGCGCGAGTTCACGCGGCGGATCTCGGCGTTGAGTGCTGCGACGAGCTCGCGCACCGCGCGCTCGCTCGCCAGCTCGCCGAGGCGCTCGAGGGCAAGCTCCACGCGCCGACGGATGGCGAGGGCCGGCGGCAGCGCCGAAACGCCCTCGCGGCGCAGGAGCTTCTTCGCCCACCAGTACGGGTCGTTCGCCTCCTCGAGGTCGGCGAGCGGCTTGCCCTGACCCGGCAGGTCGTCGAACTCCCCGCGCTCGCGCGCCTCGCGCAGCTGGGCCTCGATCCACGTCTCGACGGTCGTGCCGGGCGGCTTGCGCTTCGTCATCCCGCGATCGCCTGCTGCACGAGCTCCTTCGCCTCCGCAACGAGCGCGGCGAGGTGGGCGTCGCTGACGAAGCTCTCCGCGTAGATCTTCGTGACGTTCTCGGTGCCCGAGGGGCGCGCGGCGAACCAGCCGCGCTCGGTGACGACCTTGAGCCCGCCGATCGGCTCGCCGTTTCCGGGCGCGCGCGTGAGGCGCGCCTGGATCGGCTCGCCGGCGAGCTGCGTAGCCCGCACGGCGTCGGGCGAGAGCGCCGCGAGCCGCGTCTTCTGCTCCGGCGTCGCGGGCGCGTCGATCCGCACGTAGTGCGACGTGCCGAACTCGGCCGTCAGCGCCGCGTAGTGCTCCGAGGGATCGCGTCCGGTCCGCGCGAGGATCTCCGCCGCGAGGAGGTCCATCAGGATACCGTCCTTGTCGGTCGTCCAGACCGTGCCGTCCTTGCGCAGGAAGCTCGCGCCGGCGCTCTCCTCTCCCGCGAAGGAGACGGTTCCCGCGAAGAGTCCCGGGGCGAGCCACTTGAAGCCGACCGGCACCTCGGTGAGTCGCCGTCCCGCCCGCGCCACCACGAAGTCGATCATCCGGCTGCTCACCACCGTCTTGCCGACGCCGGCGTCGCGCGGCCAGCCGCTGCGCGCGCCGAGCAGGTAGTCGATCGCCACTGCAAGGAAGTGGTTCGGGTTCATGAGCCCCGCGGACGGCGTCACGATGCCGTGTCGGTCGGCGTCGGGATCGTTGCCGAAGGCGAGGTCGTAGCGGTCGCGCAGCGCCACGAGGCGGGCCATCGCGTACGGGCTGGAGCAGTCCATCCGGATGCGGCCGTCGTGATCGAGCGTCATGAAGCCGAACGTGGGGTCGACCTTCGGGTTCACGACCGTGACGTCGAGCCCGTACGTCTCGCAGATCGGCGCCCAGTAGCCCACCGAGGCGCCGCCGAGCGGATCCGCCGCGAGGCGCAGCCCGGCGGCGCGGATCGCGTCGAGGTCGATCACGTGACGCAGGTCGTCGACGTACGGCCCGGCGAGGTCCACCTCGCCGACGCAGGCGGCGCGCCGCGCGCTCTCGAGCGGGAGGCGGCGGACGCCCGCGTTGCCTTCGCGCAGCAGAGCGTTCGCGCGCTCCTGCACGGCGCTCGTGACCTCGCTCTCCGCCGGCCCGCCGTGCGGCGGGTTGTACTTGAAGCCGCCGTCCTCGGGCGGGTTGTGCGACGGCGTCGCGACCACGCCGTCGGCCAGGCCGCTCGTGCGCCCGCGGTTCCAGGCGAGGATGGCGCGCGAGACGACCGGGGTGGGCGTCACGCCGTCGCCGCGCTGCACGCGCGTCTCGACTGCGTTCGCGGCGAGCACCTCGAGCGCGCTGCGCTCGGCGAGGGGCGAGAGCGCGTGCGTGTCCTTCCCGAGGTAGAGCGGGCCGTCGATGCCCCGCTCGCGGCGCCAGTCGCAGAGCGCCTGCGTGATCGCGAGCACGTGGGACTCGGTGAAGCTGCCGTCGAGCGAGGTGCCGCGGTGGCCCGACGTCCCGAAGGCGACGCGCTGGGCGGGGTTCGCGGGATCGGGGACGCGCTCGTAGTAGTCGCGCTCGAGCCGCCCGACGTCGACGAGGAGCGAGGGCGGCGCGGGCTTCCCGGCGAGCGGGTGGACGCTCACGCTCGACTCATCGTCGCGCGCCGCCCGCCCGCGCGAAGCGCGCCGTGCGCGGCCCGCCGGCGCTCACCAGGCGCGCGCGCCCGTTCGCCGCGAGATGCTCGAGCACGAGGTGGACCGACTCCGCGTCGTCCGCGCCGCCGAGCGCGGCGGCGAGCTCCGGCGCCGTGCTCCCTTCGTCGGCGAGCGCCGCCAGGACGCGACCCTGCAGCGCCAGCACCGCCGCCGCGGCCTTCTTGCCGGCCTCGACGCCGGGCTGGTGATAGGCGTTGATCCCGATGAGGCTCGCGTACAGCCCCACGGTGCGCTCGAACAGCGCGATCAGCGCGCCGACGCAGCGCTCGTCGACGCGCGGCAGCGTCAGCGTCAGCGACTGGCGCTCGTTCTCCCAGAGCGCCGCGCGCGTGCCGAGCAGGAAGCCGTGCAGGTAGTCGCCCGCGGTCACCCCGGGCTCGAGTTCGAGCGACGAGCCCCCGGCCTCCAGCACGCGCACGAACAGCACGAAGAAGTTCTGGATGCCGTCGCGCAGCTGCTGCACGTACGCATGCTGGTCGGTCGAGCCCTTGTTGCCGTAGACGGCGAGCCCCTGGTCGACGCGGCGGCCCTCGAGGTCGTAGCGCTTGCCGAGCGACTCCATGACGAGCTGCTGCAGGTAGCGCGCGAAGAGCAGCAGGCGGTCCTTGTACGGCAGCACGACCATGTCCTTGGACCCGCGCCCGTCCGTGGCCGCGTACCAGGCGAGCGCGAGGAGCGCCGCGGGGTTGCGCCGTGCGTCGCGCACCCGGGTGGCCTCGTCGCACGCGGCGGCGCCGGCGAGCAGCGCGTCGACGTCGAGGCCCTGGAGCGCGGCCGGCAGCATACCCACCGCGGAGGAGATGCTCGTGCGCCCGCCGACCCAGTCGAACATGGGGAAGCGCGCGAGCCAGCCCGCGCGCTCGGCGTCGCGGTCGAGCGCCGAGCCCGGCTGGGTGATCGCCACGGCCGACCGCGGAAAGTCGAGGCCGGCCGCGCGGAACGCCTCGGCGGCGAGCAGCATCCCGTTGCGCGTCTCCGGCGTGCCGCCGCTCTTCGACGTGACGACGACCAGCGTCTCGCCGAGCCGGCCGGCCAGGGGGCCCGCGAAGGCGCGCGCGATGCCGTCCGGATCGGTGTTGTCGATGAAGGTCGGGGCCAGGCGGTCGCGGCCGGGCGTGCCGAGCGCGTCGGCGAGGAACATCGGCCCGAGGGCCGAGCCGCCGATCCCGATCCCGAGCAGCGAGCCGAAGCGGGCCGCCCCGGGCGGGGCGAGCTTCCCGGCGTGCACGTCCGCCGCGAAGGCCGTCACCTTCGCGTGCGCGTCCCGGATCGCGGCGGCGATGTCCGGGGTGGGCGCGCGCTCCGGGGCCCGCAGCCAGTAGTGGCCGACCATGCGGTTCTCGTCCGGGTTCGCGATCGCCCCCGCCTCGAGCGCCTCCATCTCGTCGAAGGCGCGCTCGAGGACCGGGGCCATGCGCGCGACGAACGGGTCGTCGAACCGCACGCGGCTCGCGTCGAGCGTGAGGAGCCCGGGCACCTCGCTGCGCTCGCGCTCGTAGCGCGCGAAGCGAGCGGCGCCCTCGACCGGCCGGTCCGCCATGCGCTGCCTCCTCCCCGCTTGCGGGCTCTGCCCGCGCCCGTCCGCTGTGCGTCCGCGCGGTTGACGCCCCGGAGCCCGCCGAGGTAGGCTACGGCCGCTCGCAGTCCGCGACCAGTTCCAGCGACCCGAGCCCGGCCGCGCGCAGCGACGAGACGCTCCGCAGCCGGCGAGACAGGAGGGCCGTCGATGATGCGCTTCGCCGCTCCGACCCGCGCCCGCTCCGTCTCCGGTACGTCGCTCTTCGTTCACGTCGGCGACCTCCCGCAGGGAGAGCCGAAGGCACCCTAGGAAGTTCGATTGCCGTCTCGCGACGGCCTTCCGGGTGCCAGGACCCGGAAGGCCGTTTCGCTTTTCTGGGCTTTCG
>DATAGA010000287.1:0-11514 GCA_036257215.1 Myxococcota bacterium | reverse complement strand
GCGTCGCAAGGTGGTGATCCTGACCTGTGATCCGTCGGTGACGGGGTTCTGGCTCGCCGACTACTTTCCCGAGATCCCCGAGATCGACCGGCGCATCCTGCCGACGCTCTCCGAGCTCGAGCGCCACCTCGGGCGCATCGCGGTCTTCGACGTGCCGATCCCCCACGACTGCACGGACGGATTCCTCGGGGCCTACTGGAGGCGTCCGAGCGCGTATCTGGATCCCGGCGTCCGCGCCGCGATCTCGACCTTCTCGAAGCTGCGCCGCCTGGAGGAAGGCCTCGCCGCCTTGCGGAGCGACCTGGCGTCGGGCGAGTGGGAGCGCCGGTACGGGGAGCTGCTTCGTCGCTCGGCGCTCGACCTCGGCTATCGGCTCGTGGTCGCGTAGCATCGGGCGCCATGCTGATCGTCTCGGGCAGGATCTACGTGCGTCCGGGCACGCGCGAGAGCTTCCTCGCCTCGTCCGCCGAGGCCGTCGTGCAGGCGCGCGCCTTCCGCGGCTGCCGCGACTTCGTCGTGGCTGCGGACCCGATCGAGCCCGATCGGGTCAACGTCTACGAGGAGTGGGACTCCGAGGACGCCCTCCTCGCGTTTCGCGGCGCGGGTCCCGACTCGGAGCTCGCGTCCCACATCGTGCGCGCCGAGGTTGCGAGGCACGTCGTATCGTCGTCGTCCTGACCGTCACCGGACGGCGTCGGTCAGGCCGCGATCGCCTCGGCGCCGGGCGGCGGCGCGGCGCGTAGCTCCCGCATGACGGCGTAGAGGCGCCCCTGTGCGCCGCCCTTCAGGGCGTCTGCGATCATGCCGTCCGGGTCGCAGCCCTCGGCCGCGCGCAGCAGGCGCTCGAAGCTGTGCATGAACGCCTCGCAGTGGCGCGTTCGGATCGGCGTGCCCCAGAAGAGCGCCCAACCCGCGGACGGCTCGCTCGTCACTCGGAGGATCAGCAGGCGTCGGCTGAACACGCCGCTCTCGCCCGTGGCCATGCGCCCCCAGAGCTGGTCCATCTCCTCGTCGCTGACGACGCCGTCACCCGGTACGCCCTGGCTCGACAGGAAGAGCATGCCGGCGATCACCTCCAGCTGGTTGGCGACGAGCTGGGCGAGGTCGATGAAGGTGTCCTGGCGGGCGTGCAGCTCGTTGGCGGCGATGGCACGCGTCTGCACCTCCGCGCTCTCGGCCGTCCGCAGCATGATCTCGTGCTGCCGCTGGATGGCGCGGTTGTTCGCCGAGAGCTCGCGCTGCTGGATGAAGAGGCCGAGCACCAGCCACAGGAAGGCCAACGGCGCGAAGGCGCCGTCCAGGAAGTCGCCCATCTCGCCGAGCGGCTGCTGGAAGAAATTCTCCCAGCCGAAACCGCGCCCGATGTAGATCGCACCGACCGTCACCCACAGAAACGTCAGAGCGACTCCGAAGACCGTGCGCCGGTCCGCGCCGCTCGGAAACGAGAACGTCGCCATGCACTCCTCCGAATTCTTGCAGGGCGGCCATCTTCTCACGGGCGGGGAGGTCGGACCAGCCGCGTACTATCGTCTCCGTGTCCGCCGCAGCCGCATCTGTCGCGGCTCGGCTCCAGGGGAGGACCCAGTGGAACGCAACCTGCGCTGCTCCTTCTGCGGTCGGTCCGAGCACGAGGTCGAGAAGCTCGTCGCCGGGCCCTCGGTCCACATCTGCGACGCCTGCGTGGGCCTCGCCCACGACATCATCCAGCGTTCGAGCGCGCCGCCGAGCGCTCCGGCGCAGCGTCCCGGCCTCGCGACTCGTCTGCGCGCCGCGCTCTCGGAGCTCGGCTCGCGGCTCCGCCTGTCTCGAGCCGCACCCGGGGCGCGTAGACCGCTTCCGATCTGAGCCGCTGTGACCCGCGTCAGACCTCGCCCTGCGCCCGGCCCAGGCCCAGCCGCAGGATGCGCTCGAGCAGCGCGGGGTACTCGATGCCGGCGTGGAGCGCGGCCTGGGCGAACTCCTCGCGCTCGGCGATCTCCGGGTTCGGGTTGGCCTCGAGGAAGTAGAGCTCGCCGGCCGGCGTGAGGCGGAAGTCGATGCGGGCGTAGCCGTCGAGCTCGAGCAGGCGGTAGATGCGGCGGCACAGGCGCGCGGTGCGGCGCTGCAGGTCGCCGGGAAGGTCGGCCGCCTGGTGCCGGATGCCGCGGCGCTCGGCGTAAGCGGGGTCGTGCTTCACGCGAGCGGTCGCGATGAGCGGCACGTTGGGCGGCATGTTGTCGAAGCACAGCTCCCACGTGGGAAGCACGCGGATACGCTCGTTGCCGATCACGCCCACGTAGACCTCGCGCCCCTCCACGAACTGCTCGGCGATCGCGTCGGTCCCGATCCGCTCGTGCACGAACGCCACGCGCTCCGCGAGCCTCTCGTCGCTGTCGACGACAGACGCGAGCGCGATCCCGAGCGAGGCGTGCTCGACCAGGCTCTTCACGATCAGCGGGAAGTGCAGATTGTCGGGGCGGCGGATCGCGCGGCCTCGCGGGAACACCGCGAAGGCGGGCACGCGGATGCGGTGATAGGCGAGGAGCTTCTTCGAGAGCGCCTTGCCGCGCGCGATCATGAGGCCGCGTGCGTTGCAGCCCGTGTAGCGCAGCTGCAGGAGCTCGAGGTAGCTCACGACGCCGTGGTCGAGCAGCGCCTGCCCGTGGAACTCCTCGAGCAGGTTGAAGACGATGTCCGGCTGGAACGCCGCCGCGGCCTCACGGATCGGGGTCACGTCGTACTGCACGCCGAGGACGTGGACGTCGTGGCCGAGCGTCCGCAGCGTCGTCACGACGTCGTACTCGGTCTTCCACCAGTCGACCTCGGCCGGCGTGAGCCCTTCGAGCTTCTCGGGCGGCACGAAGTCCGGATGCATCAACGCGAGGACGCGAAGCTTCTTCACAGGGCGATCCAGTCCCGGCGGCCTTGACTGTAGAGGAAGTGCATCGTCTTGACCGTCAGCAGCACGGCGAAGTCGAGCTTGAGCCTCCGTTCGGACCCCACGGCCCGGAGCTTGAGCTCGCGGCAGCGGCCGATCATGTCGCCGAGCACGAGGTCCAGCGTGAACTGGTACTCGCCGGTCCAGCGCGCGACCATGCCGCGGATCTCGCGGCGGTTGCGCCGCAGGAACGACGACGCCGCTTCCCGGTGTCGGTGCTCCGGGCGGTCCGAGAAGAGCCGGCGCAGGTCGCGGTCGTAGATGTTCGGGAAGCCGAGCGTGTAGCGCGCGCGGCGCTCGTCGTAGTGCTCGCGCAGCGTCTTCGAGAGGCGGTGGGCCGGGTCGGGCCGCGCCCGGCTCGCGACGACGGGACGCTGGTCCGCGATCTCGGCCATGAGCGCGTCCACGTACGCCAGCTTGCGCAGAGCGGGCCAGCCCGCGTAGCGCCGGCGCCAGTCGGAGCGCGGCTTGAGCCAGACGGCGAAGGTCTCGGCGAAGTCCTCGGCCGGATGGCTCTGGGCGTACCACAGCTGGAGGTGCTGCACGTAGCGGCGGCTCGCCGGGTTCGGCCGGTAGTACTCGGGGTAACGTTTCGACGACGGCCCGAACAAGCGCTGCCAACGCCGCCGCCGCTGCAGCTGGTAGGCGTGCTGGATTGCGTGCCCTGCCTCGTGGCGCAGGATCTGCATCGCCTCGCGGTGGGTGCCGCCCTCGACGTCGAGCAGCATGTGGCGCTCGAGGCGCATGAGCCGGGGGTGCGCGAGGTAGAACGGGATCGCGATTCCCGGTACGCGGTCGGGCGAGAACCAATCGTCTGAGAGCCACACGTGCGGCCGGAAGCGCAGGCCGCGCGCCGCGAGCTCCTCGTGGAGCTGCGTTACGCACGCGGCGAGCCAGGTGCGCTCGATGCGCACGCCGAGGTCGCGGATGCGCAGGTCGAGCAGGCGCTGCGCGGGCCAGCGCCGCCACGGCAGCGCGACGCCCTTGCGCGGCGCGCGCCGACGCCGCGCCGGGGATCGCTTCGCGCTCCGTCGCCGGGAGACCACGCCCTCCCCGTCCACTCCCGCGCGCGCCGCGACGCAGACCGCGGCGCGGGGCCTATCATAGCCCCCGCCCGCCGCCGGCTCTCGATCGTTCAGCGCCAGCCGCGCGGGTTCGCGCCGATCTCGGCGCGATGCCGCTCGGACTCGCCGCCGAGGCGCGCGAAGGTGTCCGGCTCGCGCTCGTGGACGTCGTAGGACTCGTCGGGATCGCGCGCGAGATCGAAGAGCCACGGGCCCTGCGGAAAGAGCGGAGCGAACGGGAGGCCGGTGAGCGCGGCGTACGCGACGCCCTGCCGCTCGAAGCGCTTCCAGCGCCCGATCCGGACCGCGCGCAGCTCCCGCTCGGCGTAGTAGAAGAGCGGGCGCTCGGGCAGCGCGGCGCCGCCGGCGAGCAGTCCGCCGAGATCGGTGCCGTCGATCGCCCGGTCGCGCGGGAGCGGCACTCCCGCGAGCGCGAGGAGCGTCGGGAAGAGGTCGACGCCCGAGGTCGGCGCGTCGAGCCGGGCCCCCGCCGCGAAGCCCGCCGGCCAACGCGCGAGGAACGGCACGCGCAGGCCGCCCTCGAACGGCTCCACCTTGCGCCCGCGCAGACCGCGCGCGCTGCCCTGGAACCACGGCCCGTTGTCGCTCGTCGCGACGACCAGCGTCTCGTCGGCGAGTCCCAGGCGCTCGAGGGCGTCGAGGATCTCGCCCGTGCTGCGATCGAGGTCCGCGACGACGTCGCCGTAGACGCCCGCTTCGCTGCGGCCGCGCTGGGCCGGGGTCGCGTGCAGCGGGACGTGGGGGAAGTTGTGCGCGACGTAGACGAAGAAGCGCCTGTTGCGGTGGAGCTCGATGAAGCGCACCGCCTCGTCGGTGTAGAGCGGCGTGAGGGTCGTCTGGTCGACCGGGTGGGGGGCTACGACCTCGTCGTTGCGCCAGAGCGCGAATGGCGCCATGTCGTTGCTGTAGTACGCGCCGAACCAGTGGTCGAAGCCCAGATCGCGCGGGCGCGACGGAGCGTGGTCCCCGAGGTGCCACTTCCCGATCGCCGCGGTCGCGTAGCCGCCCGCTCGCAGCGCCTCGGCGAGGGTGATCTCGTCGCTCGGCAGCCGGACCGGCAGGCCGCGCACGCGCTGCCAGCGGTCGATCGCGTGGCCGCTCGGGAACACGACGTGCGCGAGCGTCGTGCGGATCGGCCAGCGACCCGTGAGGAGCCCCGCGCGGGACGGCGTGCACACCGGAGCGGGGGCCGCGTACTGCTCCAGCACAACGCCCTCCGCCGCGAGCGCGTCGAGGCGCGGCGTCGCGAGCCGCCCGCCCGTCGCGCCGAGATCGCCGAGACCGAGGTCGTCGAACAGGATCACGACGACGTTCGGGCGCGGCGCGCTCGCCGCGCGGGCCGTCTGCGCCATCCACGCGAGCTCGCCCGCCTTGCGCGCCAGCGCGTCCGGGTCGTCCACCTGCTCGTAGCGGGCGAGCCGCCACGCGCCGAGCGCGACCCCTGCGACGGCGGCGGCCAGCGCGACGAGGACCAGACTGCCGAGGACGCGGGCCAGGGCGCCGATCACGCCACCCCCTCGCGGCGTCGCGCGCCGCCCCCTCTACTACGCCGGAGCACGCTGCCCGCGCAAGGGCCGCGGCCCCCGACCCCGGCCCTTCTCGCGGTGCTGCGGGAGCGGTATATCCCAGCCCCGTGGCCGTGCTCGTCCGGGTCGCCATCGCCGCCGCGGGGTTCGGCTTCGCGCTCTGGGGCGCGCTCGCGCTGTGGTTCGCGGGGCCCGGCCCCGCGCCCGTACGCGCGGCGCTGGCCGCGCTCGCGCTCGCCGCCGCGGCGATCGCCGCGACCCGTCGCTCGACGGCGGTGGCGGCGGTCGGCGTCGCGGCCGTGATCGTCGCGCTCCTGCTCTGGTGGAGCACGCTGCGCGCGTCGGGCGCGCGGGACTGGACTCCGGACGTCGCGCGCACGCCGACCGTCGAGTTCGACGGCGACCGCTTCACGGTCCGCAACGTCCGCGATTTCCGCTACCGCAGCGAGACCGACTTCGACGAGCGCTGGGAGGACCGCACGTACGACCTCTCCCGGGTGCGCAGCCTCGACCTCTTCCTCTCCTACTGGGACTCTCCCCACATCGCGCACGCGATCCTCTCCTGGGGCTTCGACGACGGCCGCCAGCTCGCCGTGTCCATCGAGACGCGCAAGGAGCGCGGCGAGACCTACTCCGCCCTCGCGGGCTTCTTCCGGCGCTTCGAGCTCGTCTACGTCGCGGCCGACGAGCGCGACCTGATCGGCCTGCGCGCGAGCGACCGCGGCGAGCAGGTCTATCTCTATCGCCTTCGGCCGCGCCGGCCCGGCATGGAGCGCCAGCTGCTGCGGACGTATCTCGACGCCATGAACGAGCTCGCCGCCAACCCGGCCTGGTACAACGCCCTCGAGACCAACTGCACGACGACGGTCCGGCTGAACGTGATCCACGCGGGCGGCGAGTTTCCGCTCGACTGGCGCCTCCTCGCGAACGGCCACCTGCCCGAGCTGCTGTACGAGCGGGGCGTCGTGGACCGATCGATTCCGGCCGCGGAGCTGCGGGAGCGCAGCCGCGTCGACCTGCGCGCGAAGGCGGCGGCCGACGCGCCCGACTTCTCGGCGCGGCTGCGCGAGCCCGAGCTCGCGTTGGCGCGTTAGCCGCGGACCGCGGCGCAGCCCGCCCGCGCTTGCCAGGCGCCCCGCACCGGGTAGGGTCCAGTCGTGGGCGGGCTCGGCCGCACGACGGTGGTGGGGTGGCTGCTCCGGCGCGCAGCGGGCCTGCGCTACCGCACACTGACGCTGCTCACGCTCGCGCTGTTCGCCGCGAACCTCGTCGTCCCCGACCCGATCCCGTTCGCGGACGAGCTGCTGCTGGGCCTCGCGACGCTCCTGCTCGCGAGCCTGAAGAAGAAGGGCGGGACGGCCGAGGACGCCCGGGCCCGCGCGCACTGAACGTCGGGCGGCGCGTACGCGCCCCCGCCCACCGGGAGATGCCATGACCAAGCCGAATCGACTCCTCTGCACGGCGCTCGCGGGCGCCGCGCTCGCCGTCGCGGCCGCCACCGCGTCCGCGCCCGCCTTCGCGGCCGACCCCGCTCCGGCCGGCTGCGTGCGCGGCCGCGACCTGCTCACCGCGGAGGAGCGCGAGGCGCACCGCGCGAAGCTCGCGGCCGCCGCGACCCCGGAGGAGCAGGAGAAGCTGCGCGCCGCCAACCAGGCCGAGCTCAAGCGCCGGGCCGCCGCGAAGAAGCTCCCGCTCTGCCCGAAAGGCGCCGCGGCGCAGTGACGCAGGGGCGGGCTCGCCGGAAGCCCGCCCCACACTCAGGCCGAGCTCGTGCGCGGGACCCGCTTGCCGCCGAGGAAGCGCGGGCGCGCGAGTAGCGCCAGCGCGGGCAGCACGGTCAGTGTCGCCAGCGCCGAGACCGCCATCATGAGCGCGACGTAGCCGCCGAGCTGGCGCCAGAGCGCAAAGCCGGACACGAGCAGGGTCGCGTAGCCCGCCGCGATCGCCGAGGCGACGAAGAAGATCGCGCGCCCGGAGGTCCTGTACGTCTCGCGCAGCGCCGCCTCCATCGGCTGGCTGCGCATCTCCTCGCGCAGGCGGAAGAGCAGGTAGATCGCGAAATCGGCGCCGAGCGAGATGCCCATCGAGGTGTACGTGGCCGTCGCGAAGCTGAGCCAGCTCCCGAACCAGCCCATGACGCCCAGGTTCGCGAGCACCGCGCAGCCGAGCGGCGCCAGCACGAGCAGCCCCGCGGTGAAGGAGCGGAAGACGAGCGAGGAGAGCGCGAAGATCACCGCGCTCACCTGGAGCATGTTCTCGACCTTCTCGCGCACGACGGTCTCGTTGTTCGCCGACGCCTGCGCGAGCTCGCCGCCGGCCACCTCGACCCGCACGCCCGGGGGCAGCCCGCGTCGCCCGACCTCGCGCAGGCGCGCGAACACGGAGTCCACCCAGTCGACGCGGTCGGAGCGGGCGAGCGCGTGGATCGCGGCCGCGCGCCCGTCCGGCGTGAGCACCCGCTCGAGGTCGCCCGGGTCGTAGAGCAGGAGGTACTGGGCGATCAGGTCGGGGTCGTCCGGCAAGGCGGTCGGATCGGAGCCGCCGCTCATCGCGCGGTGCATCACCTGCAAGTAGTCCGCGATCGAGAGCGTCGCCGTGACGTCGGGCTCCTCGCTGAAGGCGCGCTCGAGCTCCGCAATGCCGCGCAGCGCCCGCGGCGCGACGACGCCCTGCTCCTCGTCGGACTCGATCCGGACCCGGATCGTGGACGTGCCCGTGAAGCGCTCCCGGATCGCCCGCTCCGCGACCATGACCGGCTCGTCGGCGCCGAACCACGAGCGGAACGAGGTGTTGACCTCGAGCCGCGCGATCCCGAGCGCGACGAGCGCCACCCCCGCGAAGCCCGTGGCGAGCACGGCGCCCGGACTCGCGAGCACGCGGTACGCGATGGCGTCGAGCGCCGGGCCGAGCACGCGGTGCTCGCGCTCGCGCGCCGCCTCGTTGCCGCGGGGCGCCGGGAGCAGCACGCGCACGGCCGGGATGAACGTCAGCTCGAGCACGAGCGCGCTCAGGATGCCGGCCGCGGCCATGAGGCCGAAGTCCCGCACTGCCGGCACGCCGAAGCTCGCGAGCGAGGCGAAGCCGGCCGCGGCGACGGAGCCGGCGGCCACCATCACCGGCCCGATGCGGGCGAGCGACGTCGCGACCGCCGCGCGGGTGTCGCCGAACTCGGCGAAGCACTCGTAGTAGCGTTTCAGGATCTGCACCGCGTGACCCGCGGCGACGGAGAGGACGAGGATCGCGGTGAGCGCGCTCCAGGGCGTGAGGCGCACCCCGAAGAGGCTCGTGAGCCCCATGCTCCAGATCACCGAGAGCACCGCGGTCGCGAGGGGCAGCACCACGGCCTGGGCCGTTCGGAAGGCCTCGTAGTGGACGAGCGCGATCACGACGAGGGCGAGCCCGAGCAGCGGAAAGATGCGCCGCGTCGCCTTCTGCACCGCGGCGAGCGCCGCGGACTGCCCGCCGACGAAGAGCTCGGCCCGCTCGTCGCGCTCTTTCGCGGCGAGCGCCTCGAGTGCCTCCGTGGTCGCCTCGACGGGCGCCTCCTCGGCGAAGTCCGCGAGCACCAGCGCGCCGCGCCCGTCGGCCGTGACGAGCGTGCCGACGTACATGGGATGGGCGGCCACCGCCTCGCGCAGCGCCGCGAGCTCGGCCGGCGTCTCGGGGAGTCGCTCGACCAGGGGCGCGACGCGGATCGCGCCCTCCTCTACCCGCACCGCCTTCGCGTTCGGCGAGGTGAGGCTGAGGACGCTGCCCGGGACGACGCCCGGCAGCGCCGCGACCCCCTCCGTCAGTCGAGCGACCTTGGCGAGCAGCGCGGGGTCGTAGACGCCGCCCTCGCGCGCGCCGAGCGCGATTACGGCGGTGAGGCCCGCGCCGAACTCCTCGCGCAGACGCTCGTCGATGTCCATGTACGGGTGCCCGCGGGGCATCAGGTCCCGAAGGTCCACCCGGGGCCGCAGGTCGCGCAGCTCGAAGCCGAGCGCCGCGGTCAGGGCGGCCACGCAGGCGATGACGAGGCGGGGCCGCGCGAGCGCCGACGCGACGATCCGCTCTACCACGGCTCGCGGTTTATCCCGCTCCGGGTACGCGTGTCAAACGGGGCCGCTCGTGCCCACCGCGGTGACGTCGCGTCCCGCCCCGGAGCGACCTTTCTCACGCTCGCCTTCGATTTTTCACCGTGGTCGGTGATCTTCGACACGGTTCGCGCCGCGCGCACCGCCGAGACTGCGCGACGGGAGAGCGCACGGGGGGACGCGAGCGGGCTCCCATCGAGCGGATCGGGCTCAAGCCCCTCCGCGATCCAGCCGATCCCGAAAGTGGGACGGAGGGGAGCCCATGCGAGCGACGAGCGACCGGCCGACCGGCGGGGGCGCGAGACCCGAAGCCGAAAACCGTCGTCGCGACGCTCTCGAAGACAGCCTCCTTGCACGTGCTCGGCGAGCTCTCGGCCGCGCGGCGTGCGCGCGGGAGCACACGGTCGGGTGGATCGCGGCGTCGACGCTCGGGGGGGCGCCGCTAAGGTGCGGGCTCGTGCACCGGTTCCTGCTGCTGATGCTCCTGGTGGCGGTGCCGTCCGTCAGCGCGCCCGCTTCGGCGGTCTCGGTCCAGCGCCTCGTCTCGGGCCTGAACCAGCCCATGTTCGTGACGGCGCCGGCCGGCGACTCGCGCCTCTTCATCGTCGAGCGCGGCGGCAAGATCCGGATCTTCGAGAACGGCGCGCTGCGCTCCACGCCGTTCCTCGACATCAGCGGCCGGGTCCTGGCGCGAAACGAGGGCGGACTTCTCGGCCTCGCCTTCCCTTCCGACTACGCGACCACGAAGGCGTTCTACGTCTACTACACGACTCCCGGCACGACGACGTCGATGACGAGTCACATCTCGCGCTTCCGCGCGAGCAGCACGGATCCGAACGTCGCCACGGGCGAGGAGAAGATCCTGCTCGCCCTCTCGCAGCCTTGGGAAAACCACAACGGCGGCACGGTCGCCTTCGGCGGCGACGGCATGCTTTACATGGGCTTCGGCGACGGCGGCGACGGAGGAGATCCGCGCGAGTACGCGCAGAAGCCGGACACACTGCTCGGGAAGATGATCCGGATCGATGTCCGCCACTCGAGCTTCACCGAGAACTACCGGATCCCGTCCGACAACCCCTTCGTCGGAAACGGCGCCTACAAGTCGGAAATCTGGTCGCTTGGCTGGCGCAACCCCTTCCGCTTCAGCTTCGACCGCCAGACCGGCGACATGTACGTCGGAGACGTCGGTCAGAACGCCCGCGAGGAGGTGGACGTCGAGTCGGCCTCCGACCCGGGCGGGCGCAACTACGGCTGGGACGTGAAGGAAGGGACGCGCTGCTACGAGGAGCCGGACGGGGTGGACCCGAGCGAGCCGCCCTGCAACTCGACGAGCTTCACCGACCCGGTCCACGAATACGACCACGGTGCCGGGTGCAGCATCACCGGGGGTCACGTCTACCGCGGCTCGCAGACCTCCATCCGGGGGCACTACTTCTTCGCCGACTACTGCTCGAGCAAGATCTGGAGCTTCGTCTGGAACGGCGGCAGCGGGATCTCGGGCAGCGTCGCGGACCGCACCGCCGAGTTCACGCCTCCTTCGGGCCAGGGCTCGATCGGCAACCCGGTCGCGTTCGGCGAGGACGGCTTCGGCGAGCTCCACATCGTCGACCCGGGCGGGGAGATCTTCCGCGTCGTGCCGGCGAGCGCGCCCGCCTGCGGCAACGGCCGCAGCGACCCGGGCGAGCAGTGCGACGACGGCAACGCGACCTCGGGCGACGGGTGCGACGCCAACTGCCGCCTGACCGGGTGCGGCAACGGGCTCGTCACGAGCGGCGAGCAGTGCGACGACGGCAACCAGACCTCCGGCGACGGCTGCGACTCCAACTGCAAGCGCACGGCGTGCGGCAACGGCATCGTCACGAGCGGCGAGCAGTGCGACGACGGCAACCAGACCTCCGGCGACGGCTGCG
>DATAGA010000260.1:0-4678 GCA_036257215.1 Myxococcota bacterium | reverse complement strand
CCGAGCGCCTCCGGAAAGGTACGGCGTGATCCTCGCCTGGACCGTCATCGCGCTGGCCGGGGGCTGGGTGGCGTTCGCCTACGTCGGCTATCCGCTCGTGCTCGCGCTGCTCGCGCGCGTCTCCCCGCGTCCGGTCGCCGCGGGCGACGTCGCACCGTCCCTCTCCGTCGTCGTCGCCGTCCACAACGGCGCCCACGCGCTCAAGGCCAAGCTCGAGCGGACGCTCGCGCTCGAGTACCCGCGCCCCCTGGAAGTGGTCGTGGCCTCGGACGGCTCGACCGACGGCACCGACGACGTCGCGCGCGAGTTCGCGGCACGCGGCGTCCGGCTCGTCCGCAACGAGCGCCGCGAGGGCAAGGAGGCGGCGCAGGCGCTCGGCATCCAGCACGCCTCGGGCGACGTGCTCGTCTTCACCGACGTGACGGCGGAGCTCTCGCCGGACGCACTGCGCCAGATCGTGCGCCCGTTCGCGGACCCGGCCGTCGGGTGCGTGAGCAGCGAGGATCGCGTCGAGTCGGGCGGGGGCGAAGGAACCTACGTGCGCTACGAGATGGCGCTCCGCCGCCTCGAGAGCCGCGCCTCGACGCTGGTCGGGCTCTCGGGCTCGTTCTTCGCGGCGCGCAGGGAGCTCTGCACGCCGTGGCGCGCCGATCTCGCCAGCGACTTCCGTGTCGCGCTCGAAGCGGGACGCCGCGGCCTGCGCGCCGTGTCGGAGCCGAGCGCGACGGCGTCGTTCCACGCGATCTCCGACCCGGCCGCCGAGTGGCGGCGCAAGGTGCGCACGGTGCGGCGCGGGATCGCCGTGCTCGCGGCGTACCGCGACCTCCTGCACCCGCGCCACGGCCGCGTCGCGCTCTCGCTCTGGGGACACAAGCTCGCGCGCTTCACCGCGCCGTTCGCGCTGCTCGCGCTCCTGCTCGCGAGCGGCTTCGCGGCCGGATCGAGCGCGCTCGCCGCGGCGCTCTTCGCGGGACAGCTCGCGGCCTACGCGCTCGGCGCGCTCTCGCTCGTGCTGCCGGGCGTGGCCAGGCTGGCGCCCGCCCGCCTGTTCGGCTTCTTCATGCTCGTCAACGCCTCGATGCTCGTCGCCTGGGGCTACCACTGGAGCGGGCGGCGCGCGGTCACCTGGGATCCGACGCGGCGATGAGGGGCGTGTCGCTGCTGCGCCAGCCGCCGGCGGGCTCGCCGATCGGCTTCGCGGAGCTCTGGACGCTCTCGCGCGAGCGCTACCCCGAGCGCAGCCTCGCCTCGCTGCTCGAGCAGCGCCTCGGCCGCTCGCCCGTCTCGTTCCACGCGTCGGGCCGGGAGGCGCTGCGCGTCGCCCTGACGCGGCTCGCAGCGCAGCGCGAACGCGGCGAGGTCCTCGTGCCCGCCTACACCTGCTACTCCGTGCCCGCGGCAGCGGTGGCGGCGGGTCTGCGCGTCCGCCTCGTGGACGTGGGGCCGCGCGGCCAGATCGACGTCGAGCGCCTGCGCACCGCGCCGCTCGAGCGCGCCGCGGCGCTGGTCGTGACGAACCTCTTCGGCGTCGCGGAGCCGGTGCGCGAGGCGCGCGAGCTGCTGCGCGACGCGGGCGCGGCCCTCGTCGACGACGCGGCGCAGGCGCTCGGCGCGACTTCGCCCGACGGCGCGGCCGGCGCGCGCGGCGACCTCGGCGTGCTCAGCTTCGGGCGCGGGAAGCCGCTCTCCGGGCTCGGCGGCGGCGCGCTGGTCGGCGGCGCCGCCGACGGCGCCGACGCAGCGCCCTCGGCCCGGCGCGGCGCGGCGCTCCTGCGCGCCCTCGCGTACGACGTCGCGCGCGCCCCGCTCGTCTTCCGCTGGCTCGCGCTCGTCCCGTTCCTCCACGTCGGCGAGACGAGCTTCGATCCCGCCTTCCGGCGCGGCCCCATCGACGGCTCGGCGCTCTCGCTCGCAGCCGCCGCGCTGGCGCGCTTCGACGACGACGCGCGCGCCCGCGCGGGCCGCGCCGCGGTCCTCGCCGAGCGCATCGAGGCCGAGACCCGCTTCGAGCCGATTCGTCCCGGCGCCGGGGCCACCGGGGTGTTCCCCCGGCTCGCACTCCTCGCGCCCACGCCCCGCGCGCGCGACGCGGCGCTCGCGCGGCTGCGGGATCTGGGCGCGACGCTCCTCTACCCGGCCTCGCTCGACGCGGTCCCCGGCCTGCGCCCGCACCTCGCCGACCCGTCCGACTGCGAGGGCGCCCGGAGCCTCGCCGCGCGCCTGCTGACGTTGCCGACGCACGCGGGGCTGGCCGGTGCGCGGCTCGAGCGCGCCGTGAGGGCGCTCGCCGAGAGCGCGTGAGCCTGCCGCGCCTCGGTCAGCCGCGCGCGACGTAGCTCGCGCGCCAGAGCGCGAGCGCGACCAGCGCCCAGATCACGTTGTCGTGGTTCGCGCGGCGCGCGTAATGGTCGTCGAGGATTCGCCGCACGGCGTCGTAGCGGAGCAGTCCCGCGTCGGCGACCGCTTGCGGCGACAGCACGTCCTCGACGAAGCCGCGCAGCTCGCCGCGGAACCAGACCGCGAGCGGCGCGGAGAAACCCATCTTGCGGCGCTTGAAGAAGCTCTCGGGGAGGAGGTCGCGCACGGCGCGCTTCAGCAGGTGCTTGCGCTCCATGCCGCGCAGCTTGAGCGCGGGCGGGATCCGCGCCGCGAACTCGAGCAGCCGGTGGTCGAGGTACGGAACGCGCACCTCGAGCGAGTGCGCCATCGACACCCGGTCGCTCAGCGTGAGGAGGTCGCCGGGCAGGTAGAGCTTCAGGTCCGCGTAGAGCGCCTGGTTCAGCGGGTGCGCGGCCCGGACCGGATCCAGCACCTCTTGGAAGTGCGTGCGCGGCTCGTCGAGCTCGATCTGCTCGCGCAGCTCCGGGGTGAGCAGCGCCTCGCGCGCTCCGCGCGAGAGCTGGGCGAGCATCTCGAAGTAGCGCTCTTCGAACGGGAGCTCGGCGGCGCGCGCGAAGCGCTTGATGCGCTGGCCCCAGGGATTGCCGCTCTCCGGATCGGGCAGCGCGTTCGCGAGCGGCCGGAGCAGCGCTCGGTGCACCCACGAGGGGATCCAGCGCAGGCGCTCGGCCAGGAGCGCGCCGCGGTGGCGCTCGTAGCCCGCGGCGAGCTCGTCTCCCCCGAGCCCCGAGAGCGCGACCGTCACGTGCCGCCGGGTCAGCTCGCACAGGTACCAGGTCGGGATCGCGGTCGAATCGGCGAACGGCTGGTCGAAGGCCTGGACGAGGCGCGGCGCCACGTCGCGCACGTCGGGCGCCATCTCGAACTCGCGGTGCTTCGTCGCGTAGCGCCCGGCGAGCTCGCGCGCGTAGGCCCGCTCGTCGAACGCGTCGCCGCCGGTCGCGTAGCCGATCGAGAACGTGTTGACCTGCCCCGGCGTGTACTTCGCCATCAGCGCCACGACGGCTCCCGAGTCGACGCCGCCGGAGAGGAACGCGCCGAGCGGGACGTCGGACACGAGGCAGTCGCGCACGGCGTTCTCGAGGTGCTCGCGCAGCCCGTGGACGGCGGCGTCGGCGCTCATCGCCGGGTCGACGTCGTAGCGGAGCTGCCAGTAGGGGCGGACGTCGACCCGGCCGCGCTCGGCGGTCAGCACGTGGCCCGCCTTCAGCTCCTCGATGCCCTCGAACATCGTGAGGGGCTCGGGCACGTAGAGGAAGGTCAGGTAGTGGTTCACCGCCGCGGGTCGCAGCCGCCGCTCGACGGCCGGGTGCCGCAGCAGCGCCTTGATCTCCGACCCGAAGAGGAGCTGGCCGTCCACGACGGAGAAGAACAGCTGCTTGATCCCCACGCGGTCGCGCGCGAGCAGCAGGCGGCCGCGGCGGGCGTCCCAGAGCGCGAACGCGAACATGCCCTGGAAGTGGACGACGCAGTCGTCGCCGTACTCCTCGTACGCGTGCACGACGACTTCCGTGTCCGAGTGGGTCTCGAACCGATGACCCTTCGCCTCGAGCGCGCGGCGGACCTCGCGGAAGTTGTAGATCTCGCCGTTGTAGACGACCTGGACGGAGCCGTCCTCGTTCCCGATCGGCTGGTCGCCCCCGGCGACGTCGATGATGGAGAGCCGCCGCATGGCGAGGCCGACGCGCCCGGCGTCGACGTACGCGCCCGCGCTGTCGGGCCCGCGGTGGACGATCGAGTCGTTCATCGCGGCGAGCAGGTCGGGGTCGATCGGCTTGGCGCCGCCCAGGGAGTGGATGCCGACGATGCCGCACATGGGATCGCGCTCACGTCCGCACGCGCAGCGGCTTCGAGGTCCGGCGCATCATCCGCGCACCCACAGGCGCAGCTCCCGTACGAAGGGACGCCAGTCGTCCGCTCGGAGGATCTCTTCCCGGGACGTATCGGCGAACCCGCGCAAGAAGTCCAGGAGCAGCCGGGCCACGCCCCTGCCGGTCTGCCGGCGCACCTGCGGGCGGCGCAGCGAGATGAGCAGATGGTCGAGGTCGCCCAGCAGCCAGCGCGTCCGCACGCCGACGCGCGGCTCGACGGGCGGGATGGGCTCGCCGCGGTGCAGGGCGACGGCGAGCGCCGGAAAGTCGGCGCCCGCATCGATCGCGAGCTGGACGGAGCCCCAGAGGCGGGGGTTGATCTCCATGAGCCACGCGCGGCCGTCGACCCCGCGCCGGAACTCGACCATAGCGACGCCCGTCCAGCGCAGCGCGCGCAGCAGCGCCTC
>DATAGA010000378.1:0-10460 GCA_036257215.1 Myxococcota bacterium | reverse complement strand
TGGGGAAGCACGGAAGCCCCGCGGGCGAGCCGTCCAGGCGAGGAGGCGGGCCGCGTGGCCGGGACGGCGGGCTAGCATCCGCGCCGTGCAGGCCCTCGTCTTCGAGAACCACCTGCCCCGCCTCGCCGCCACGCGCCTCCTCGGCGCGCTCTGGCCGGGCGCCTACGTCGGGCCCACGGCGCCCATCGCCCTGCGCGAGCTGCCCGACCCCGAGCTGCCGCGCGGCGACTGGGTGGTGCTGCGCACGCGCCTCTGCGGCATCTGCGGGAGCGACACGAAGCAGGTGTTCCTCGACGGCAGCACCGACAACCCGATGACCGCGCTGATCTCGTTCCCGCAGGTGCTGGGTCACGAGGTCGTCGCGACGGTCGAGCGGGTGGGGCCCGAGGTGCGCGCGCTGCAGCCGGGCGCCCGGGTCGTGCTCAATCCCTGGCTCTCGTGCGCGCCGCGCGGCCTCGCGCCGTGCGCGTGGTGCGCGCGCGGCGAGTACGCGCAGTGTCGTGCCTTCACGCGAGGCGGCCTCGCGCCCGGGATCCACCACGGCAACAGCGCGAGCGCGACCGGCGGTTTCGCGCCGCTCCTCCCAGCGCACGAGAGCCAGTGCATCGCCGTTCCCGACGGCGTGCCCGACGAGGACGCCGTCCTCGCCGATCCGTTCTCCGTGTCGCTGCACGCGGTGCTGCGCGAGCCGCCGCCGGCCGGGGGCATCGCGCTCGTCTACGGCTGCGGCACGCTCGGGCTGCTGGCGATCGCCATCCTGCGCGCGCTCCACCCGAGCGTGCGCGTGCTCGCGGTCGCGCGCTTCGCGCACCAGGCGGCGCTCGCGCGGAAGCTCGGCGCGGAGCCCGTGCTCGCACACCGCCCGACGGGAGCACTGATCGAGGCGGTCGCCGACGCCACCGGCGCGGAGGTGCAGCGCCCGTGGCGGGGCCTCCCGATGCTGAGCGGCGGCGTCGACGCGATCTACGACTCCGTGGCGTCCGCCGAGACGCTCGAGGTGGGGCTGCGGGTCGCCGCCCCGCGGGCGCGCATCGTGCTCACGGGCGTCGCGACGCCGCGCCGCTTCGAGTGGACGCCGCTCTACTTCAAGGAAGTCGCCGTCGTCGGCTCGAACGCCTTCGCGGTCGAGCGCTTCGAGGGGCGCGAGCAGCACGCGATGGCGTGGTACTTCGAGCTCCTCGGCCGCGGCGCGCTCGCCGCGCCGCCCCTCGTCACCCATCGCTTCCCGCTCGCGCGCTGGCGCGAGGCGCTGCGCGCTTCACGCGAGCACGGCCGCAGCGGCGCCGTCAAGGTGGTGTTCGACTACCGCGACGCCGCCTGACCCGCGCCGCGCCAGCCCCGCGCCCCGCCTCAGGAAAACGCCCCGGACGGCCGAAACGAGGGCGCGGCGTCGGGCGCCGCGCGAGGAGCCATGCACGGCGGAGCAGCCGGCGACGAGAAGGTCGCGTCGCGCGCCGCGCGCGACCGCGAGCGCTACCTCGCGTGCCTCGCGGAGCTGTCGACGCGGCTCCTGCGCAGCCGCGATCCCGGCGAGCTGCTCGCGCTCGCGGTCGAGAGCCTGCGCGAGGCCTCCGGCGCCGAGCGCTGTTACGCGTTCGAGAACCACCTCGGCGCGGACGGCAGCCGCCGCGCGACGCTGCGCGCGGAGAGCTGCGCCCCCGGCGTCCCGCTCGCGCTGGGGCGTCCCGAGACGATCGACGCGCCGCTCCACGTGCTCGACCGCCCCGAGCTCGCGCGAGGCGAGCCGTTCCACGGCCCGGCCGACGCGTTCCCGCCCGACGTCGCGGCGCGGCTCGCGGCGCAGGGTCTGCGCGAGCTCGCGCTGCTCCCGATCCAGGCCGAAGCCGGCTGGTGGGGCACGCTCGGGCTCGCGACCTACCGCGCGGACGTCCACTTCGACGAGGCCGAGATCGCGCTGCTGCGCACCGCTGCCAACGCGATCGGCGCCGCGCTCGAGCGCGCGCACCAGGACCAGGCGCTGCGCGAGAGCGAGGCGCGCTTCCGCCGGATCGCAGAGCAGGCGTTCGATCTGATCTCGGAGTGCGACGCGCGCGGGCGCTTCCTCTATGCGAGCCCGAGCCACGAGGCGGTGTTGGGAGTCGCCGCGGAGAGCCTGGTGGGCCAGTACGCGCTCGAGCGCGTCCACCCCGACGACCGCGAGGAGACCCGCCGCACCTTTGCCGCGGCCCATCCCGACGGGACGGCTCGCATGCTCTTCCGCATGCGCCACGAGGACGGCTCGTGGCGCTGGATCGAGGCGATCGGGCGATTCCAGGCGGGGCGCTCGAGCGGGCCGCAGGCCGTGATCATCGGCCGCGACGTGACCGAGCGGCGCCGGCTCGACGAGGAGCGCGCGCGGCTCGAGCAGGCGATGGACCAGGCCCGCGACGTGATCGTGATCTGGGACCGCGCCGGACGCGTCGTGTACGTGAACGCCGCCTGGGAGCGGGACGTCGGGATGACCCGGAGCGTTGCCTGCGGCCGCTCCATCCACGAGTTCACCTGGCGCAGCGCGACGGCGGAGCACACCGAGGAGATCGGCCGGGCGCTGCGCGAGGAGAGCGCCTGGAAGGGCCGGATCCGCGGCCGGCGCAACGAGCTCGTCGACACGAGCATCACGGCCGTGCGCGACGCCGGCGGCTGCATCCGGTACTTCATCTCGGTGTCGCGCGACGTGACGCGCGAGGCGGAGCTCGAGGTGCAGCTGCGCCAGCAGCAGAAGCTCGAGGCGATCGGGACGCTCGCGACGGGAGTCGCGCACGACTTCAACAACCTGCTGACCGGGGTGCTCGGCTACGCCGAGCTGCTCGAGAAGGACGAGGTCGAGCCCGAGACGCTGCGGGAGGCGATCGGCGTGATCGGTCAGGCCGCGCGCCGCGGCACCGAGCTCACCTCGCAGCTGCTGCGCTTCAGCCCCCGCGCTCCGCGCGCGAGCGGACTGGTCGACCTGCACGACGTCGTGGCCGAGGTGGTGGCCCTCACGGCGCGGACGTTTCCGCGCAACGTCGAGGTCCGCACGGCGCTCGCGGCGCCGCGCAGCACCGTGTCGGGCGACGCCGGCCAGCTCCAGCAGGTGCTGCTGAACCTCGTCCTCAACGCGCGCGACGCCATGCCCGCGGGCGGCACGGTCTCGATCGAGACGGCCCTCCCGGGCGAGGGGTGGGAGGAGATCGCACTGCGGGTGCGCGACGGTGGCGTCGGCATCGACGAGGCGCTGCGCGAGCGCATCTTCGAGCCGTTCTTCACGACGAAGCCGCGCGAGAAGGGGACCGGGCTGGGCCTCGCCGTCGCGTACGGCATCGTGGAGTCCCACGGCGGCTCGATCCGCGTCGACAGCGCGCCGGGTGCCGGCGCGACGTTCGAGGTGCGGCTGCCGCTCTGCGAAGGCACGGCGCCGCGCGCGGACGCCCGCAGGCTCGCCGTCGCCACCGGCGCGGGGCGCGTGCTCGTGGTCGACGACGAGCCGACGGTCCGGCGCGTCGCGCGGCGGATGCTCGAGCGCCTCGGCTACGAGGCCTGCGAGGCGGCAGACGGCGACGAAGCGCTGCTGCGCGTGGGCGAGGCGGGGCGCCCGTTCGACCTCGTGCTGCTCGACCTCGACATGCCGAACGTCGACGGGCGCGCGTGTCTGCTCGGCCTGCAGAGGATCGCGCCCGACCTCCCGGTCGTCCTCTCGACCGGCCTGCCGGCAGGCGAGCTCCCCGCGGCGCTGCTCGCCCGCGTGGCCGGCATCCTGCCGAAGCCGTACGCCCTCGCGTCGCTGGGCAACGCGGTGGCGCAAGCGCTGACGCGGCGCGCGACGTCGGGCTGAGGTCGCGAGCTGACGTTCAGCGCGCCCGCGGCGTCGTAGGAAGCGCCGCCGGATCCCCCGGCCCCTCGATCAGCTCGAGCCGCGCGCCGTCGGGGTCGAGCACGAACAGGGCGCGCATACCGAGGCGGGGGTTGTCGATGCGCGTGTGGGCCAGGCGCCGGCCGCCGAGCTCTTCGAGGCGCGTCGCGGTCGCGCCGACGTCGGCGACGCGGAACGAGAGGTGGGTGAAGCCGCGCTCGTTCATCGGACGCGCGCGGCCGTCGCCGGTCGCGCCGGGAGTGGGGTAGTGCAGCAGCTCGAGGCGGACGCCGTCGCGCTCGAGCCAGCGCGCGCGCAGCGCCACGCCCGGCAGCTCGAGCAACGTCGCGCTCGGCTCGCCGGCGAGGTCGAGGGCGCCCGCCTCGCGGAAGCCCAGGCCCTCGCAGTAGAAGCGCAGCGAGCGCTCGAGGTCCGCGACGCAGAGGCCGAGGTGCGAGAGCCGCTGGATCATGCGCCGATTCAACCACGGGAGGGTCGAGCCATGCTAGGATCTGACGCCCCGTCAGATTCGGAGGTGTCGGCTTGAACGCGGACGAGGTGCGCAAGCGTTTCCCGGACTTCGACACGTCCGACGTCGACCGCTGGATCGGCGTGCCGACCGGGGGCGGCCTGCTGAAGGACCCGATCGGCGCGAACGACATCCGGCGCTGGGTCCAGGGCATGCAGAACCCGAACCCGCTCTACTACGACGAGGCGTACGCCGCCGAGAGCCGCTTCGGGCGCCTCGTGGCGCCGCAGTCGTTCTGCGTCTGCACGAGCGACAGCCACGGCGCCGGGCCCGCCATCCAGGGGACGATCCCCGGCACGCACATGCTCTTCGGCGGCGACGAGTGGTGGTTCTCCGGCCCCCGGCTCGTGCCGGGCGACCGCGTCACGCTCGACCGCATGCTGTTCGACTACAAGGTCACGGAGACCAAGTTCGCCGGGCCGACGATGTTCTCGCGCGGCGACACCACGTACGTCAACCAGCGCGGCGAGCTGGTCGCGAAGCAGCGCTCCACCTCGATCCGCTACTTGGCGGAGGAGGCCCGCCGGCGCGGGCAGTTCTCCGAGACGGAAGAGCCGCGCTGGACCGAGGACGCGCTGCTCGAGGTCGAGCGCGAGAAGTTCGAGTACTACCGCTCGTTCCTCGACGTCGGCCACGAGCGCAGGACGGTCGCGAAGGAGGGCGAGAAGCTGCCGCGGCGCCCCATCGGGCCGCACACGATCCAGAGCTTCACCACCGAGTGGCGCGCGTTCCTGATGAGCGCCTGGGGCGCCTTCCGGACGGACGGCGGGCCTTCCTCGCTCTACCAGGCCGGCTGGCTCCCCGAGATGTCGCGCGACCTCGAGGGCGCGAAGATCGATCCCAGCCTCGGCGACGGCCTCTACCACGGCCCCTCGCGCGGCCACGTGCAGGCGAAGTACGCGCAGCTGATCGGGATGCCGCGCGGCTACGGCTACGGGGCCTCGATGGGCGCCTGGGTGCTCGACTACCTCGCGAACTGGGGCGGCGAGTGGAGCGACGTCGTGCACAGCCGCATGTCGTACCGCTCGCCCGCGCTCACCGGCGACGTGACGTATCTCGACGGCGAGGTGGAGCGGGTGGACTGGAGCGACCCGAGCGGGCGCCCGGTCGCTACCGTCGGCGTCGTCATGACCAACCAGCACGGCGACGTCATGGCGAGCGGCGCCGCGGAGGTGCGGCTGGCGACCGAGCGGCTGCCGGAGGCCGAGCCCCGCCCGTGAGCGGCGCGCGGGGCGGCGCGCCGGGCGGCCCGCGCCTCACCGCCGCGGGCTTCCTCGACGACGTCGCGCGCCGCCACGCCGGCCGCGTGGCGCTGCGCTTCCCCGACGAGAAGGTGGAGCTGCGCTACGACGATCTGCGCGCGGCCGCGCGGGCGCTCGCCCGCGGCCTCGTCGGCGCCGGCGTGGTGAAGGGCGCGCGCGTCGGGCTCCTGCTCGGCAACCGCCCGGAGTGGGCGGTCGGCTGGCTCGCGGCGGGCCTCGTCGGCGCCGTCGTCGTCCCGATCAACACGTTCGGGACGCCGGACGAGCTGGACTTCGTGCTCCGACACGCCGACGTGTCGACGCTGCTCCTGCAGCCCGCGCTCGCGAGCCACCGGTACCTGGACGAGCTCTGCGAGCGACACCCGGAGCTCGCGCGCGGTGCGCCGCGGCGCCTGCGCTGCGCGGCGCTGCCGAGCCTGCGGGGAGTCTTCGCGCTCGGCGCGACGCGGCCGCCGGGGGCCGTCGAGCGCTGGGACGACCTGCTCGCGCTCGGCGCCGACGTCTCCGAGGAGCTCGTCGACGCGCTCGCTGCGGAGGTGGCCCCGTCCGACGACGCGCTCGTGATCTACACGTCCGGGACCACGGAGCGGCCGAAGGGCATCGTGCACCTGCAGCGGACGCCGATCCTGCAGAGCCTGCGCTTCGCCGAGGCCATGCGGCTCGATCCGGACGACCGCGTCTTCACCTCGCAGCCGTTCTTCTGGACCGCAGGCATCGCGATGTCGCTCGGCGCCACCCTGGCCGCGGGCGCCTGCCTCGTGCTGCAAGAGGTGTTCGAGCCCGGCCGCGCGCTCGAGCTGATCGAGGCGGAGCGGATCACCGCGGTGCACGCGTGGCCGCACCAGGAGAAGGCGCTCGGCGAGCACCCGGACGCGCCGAGGCGCGACGTCTCGCGCGTACGCAAGGTGCGCTTCAGCTCGCCGCTGGCCCGCCTCGCGGGCCTGACCGAGGACCGCTGGGGCATCGACGCCTCCTACGGGCTGAGCGAGACGTTCACCATCGCGTCGGCGCTTCCCGCCGACACGCCCGTCGAGCTGCGCGCGGGGAGCAGCGGGCGCGCCCTGCCCGGCATGACGCTGCGGGTCGTGGACCCGGCCAGCGGCGCGCCGCTGCCCGCGGGCGCGCACGGCGAGATCGCCGTGCGCGGTCCGACGCTGATGCGCGGCTACCACAAGGTCGACCCGGAGCTGGCGTTCGACGAAGCGGGCTTCTTCCGGACGCAGGACGGCGGCTCGCTCGACGCCGATGGGGTCCTCCACTGGACCGGGCGCCTCTCGGGCCTCGTGAAGACGGGCGGCGCGAACGTCTCGCCCGTCGAGGTGGAGGCGGCGCTGCGCGGGCACCCGGCGCTTCGCGCCGCGCTCGCCGTCGGGGTGCCGCACCCGACGCTCGGCGAGGCGCTCGTCCTCTGCGCGGTTGCGAGCGACGGAGCCGCGCAGGACGGCGACGCGCTGCGCGCGTACCTGCGCGAGCGCCTCGCGCCGTACAAGGTCCCGCGCGTCGTGCTCTTCTTCCGCCCCGACGAGCTGGCCTACACCGGCAACCAGAAGATCCAGGCGGGCCCGCTGCGGGACGCCGCGCTCGCGCGGCTGCGCGCCGAGCGCGTGGAGATCGCGGGTCACGTCTACGCGTGAGCCGGCGCTGCGTTCCCTGACCCGCCGGGCTCGGCCGCCGAGGCCGGCTCCTCGGACGCCGCCAGCTCGAGGAACAGGGTCACGCGCGCGCCGCCGCCCGGCAGGTTCTCGCGCCGCAGCGAGCCGCCGCTCGCCCGGGCGAGACGCTCGGCGGTGTAGAGGCCGAGCCCGAGCGTGCCGGGCTTCGTGGTCTGGAAGGGCGCGAGCAAGCGCGCGAGGAGCTCGGGCCGGAAGCCGGGCCCGTCGTCCTGCACTGCGATCGCGAGTGCGCCCGTGTGCTCCTCGACCGAGACGGCGACGTCGACCCGCGAGCCCCGGCCTCCGCCGTCGCCCTGGCAGCCGTTCTCGAGCAGGATCTCGACCATCCTGCGCAGGGCGGCTTCACCGCCCGCCACGCGCGCGCGGACGTCGCGGGCTTCCGGCGCCGCGTGGACGAGGATCCGCGTCCACGGCGCCCGCAGCTGTGCCGACGCGACGGCCGCGTCCAGCGCCTCCGCGACGCGAACGGACGGCGCGCTCCCGCGCCGCGCGTCGCGCGAGGAGAGCAGCCCGCTGCGCGTGTCGATCCGCTCGCGCAGGCGCTCGAGCGTCGCGCGCAGGGAGGCGGCCGCGTGCCCGCCCGCCCCGGGCAGCTCGGGTGCGAGCTGCTCGAGCTGCTCCGCGTCGAGCAGTGCGCCCGAGAGAGCGCTGCGAGCGTCGTGGCCGCGCTGCATGAGCTCGAGCAGCGTCGCGGAGAGCCCGGTCAGCTCCGTGGCCCGCGCTTCGAGCTCGCGCGCCCGGATGGCGTCTACGTGCTCCGCCACCTCGCGCTCGGCCCGCCGCAGGCGCTCCGCGAAGCGACCGAGCAGGAGACCAACGATGAGGGAGAGCGGACCCGCGATGACGACGAGCGTCCGGTGCTCCGGAGCGGCGGCGGCGTACGCGGCCGCGCCCCCGAGCACGTGGCCTGCGAGCGGCCAGGGGAAGCGCAGCGTGGGCCGCAGCCGCAGGGCGTGCGACGCGGCGACGAGGATGGGTCCGTTCGCGAGAACGAGGGCGCCGCCGCGAGTGCCCGCGCACAGCACGAGACTCCAGGCGGCGAGCTGGACCAACGCGCCGTAGACCACGGCCGATCCCAGGACCGCCGGGGGCGTGAAGCGACGCGCGGCGTCGAGGGCGTTCACGCCGAGGCCGTACGCGCACGCGACCGCGAGGAGAGCGAGCGGGAGACCCGGCCTCAGCGCGAAGAACTGCCGGGCGCCGGGCAGCCAGGCCGCGGCGACGATGAAGCCGAGCATTCCGGCGGCAGCGAGCTCGAACCCGCGCGGCCAGCCCGGGCTCACTCCGAGGATCGGCTCGGGTCCGCCCGCCCAGGCCTCGAGCCTCGCGCGAAATCGAGCGATCACGTCGGCTCGGCGTCTGCCCGCGGCAGCCGCAGCGTGAGCCGGGCACCGCCGCCGACGGCGTTCGCGCACACGAGCTCGCCCCCACTGGCGGCGGCGAAATGCGCCGCGGTATAGAGACCGAGCCCCGTCCCACCGCGCTTCGTCGTGACGAACGGGCGCACGGGACCGGCGAGGAGATCGGCCGCGAAGCCGGGCCCGTCGTCGCTCACCACGACGTCGACGAAGTCCGGAGCAGCGCCGCTGGCAAGCGCGATCTCTACGGAGCGCGCGCTCGACGTGCCGTCGCCTTCGCACGCGTTCGTGACGAGGTGTTGGAGCATGAGCCGGAAGGTCTCGTGCCCGCCGCGGACCAGCACGGCGCCGGGCGCCCCGGCGGGCAGCCGCGCCGCGAGCGCAACCCCAGGAAATCTGCGCGCCGCTTCAGCGACGACGTCAGCCGCCACGGCGTGCGCGTCGACGGCGGTGAGCGGCTCGGCGTGCGCGGTCCCGTTCCCGACCGGACCGGCGTCCGCCACCGCACGCTCGAGGCGCGCGAGCCCGGCGCGCAGGCCCTGTACGAGCGCCGCGGGGCCGGCGGGTCGACCCCGCTCGGAGATCAGCGGCAAGCCCTTCTCCACGCGCTCCAGCTCGGCCTTCGCGCAGGCGAGGAGGCGGCGCGCGTCCCGCTGGTGCTCGGCCAGGACGGCGACCGTATCGGCGATGCGATCGCGCTCGCTGGCTTGCGCCTCGAGGACCTGCGCCTCGATGGCCGCGCGATGGTGCGCGAGGTCTCGCCGGCGCCGTGTCTCGGTCTGGGCGAGCGAGCCGAGCAGCAGCGCGCCGGCGGCGCCGAGGGGAAAGGCGAGCGCGAGGGCGAGGGCGCTGGACGGGCTCGGACGCAGCGCCAGCGCCGCGAGCATGCCCGCCGCGTGGGCGACCACTGCGTGCGGACGGCGCGGCGTCGCGCGGACGTAGAGGCCGTGGAACCAGCACGCGATGAGCGGGAGGCTCGCGAGTGCGTAGCTGCCGGGAGGCCGCGCAAAGACGACGAAGCTCGACGCGTAGAGCTGGAACGTGAAGGCAACGACCAGTACGTCGAGACCGCGCACGAACGGCGAGGGGCGCACGCGGTGCTCGATCCAGACCGTCATGGACGCCACCACGAGCGCGAGCACCTGGAGTGCGAGCACAGGGGCGAGGTCGAAGTCGAGCACGCCGTGCATGGGCGGCAACCACGTGACCAGGAGCAGCAGCGCGGCGAGCGAGAGGGACCCGAGCGTCCATCCGATCGGCGAGCGAGGCCCCGGAGAGAACGCGGGTTCGAGCGCTCTCGCCCAGTCCGTCAAGCTCTGACGCAGGCTCCACACGGGCTCAGTCCTCGCCGTCTCTCCGCACGTGCCGCGCGCGCGCGATCGCACGCGCCCACGCCGCGGCGCCGCGGTGCCAGGCGACACGCAGGCCCACGAGGCGCGGCGCCGCCGCGCCCGATGCGCCGCGGGACGTGGGGCGAGCGTCGTCGCCGCCCGCCGCGCGGGCGGCGCGCGCCGCGCACGCGCGCTCGATCGCCGCGAGCAGCTGCTGCGACGCGAAGGGCTTCGGCAGGTACGCATGGACGCCGAGCTCGCCGAGGCGGAAGCTCTCCTCCGCCGACGCCTGCCCGCTCATCGCAACCACGGCCGGCCGCGGCACCCGGGCCGCCGCTGCCTCGATCAGCGGAAACGCGCTGCGGCCGTCGAGGCGCAGATCGGCGATGACGAGGTCCGGAGCCTCGCCGAGGAGACGCAGCGCCCGCTCGAGGCTCTGCGCCTGCGAGACCTCCGCACCGAGGCCGCGCGCGACGCG
>DATAGA010000182.1:0-6785 GCA_036257215.1 Myxococcota bacterium | reverse complement strand
CTGGTAGATCCACGTGAGCGCGGCCGCGGTGACGGCGAGGATGGTGGTGCCGAGCAACAGGAAGTAGCCGAGCGAGACGCCTTCCATCGGCGCGAGCAGGTCGCGGTTGATCTTGGAGTCGCTCGGCGCGGGCGCGTGGATCGGTTCGGCGGCGGGGAGTGCGGGCGGCGGCGTCATGGGTTCAGCCTTCGACCTTGCCGCGGAGGACCTTGGACAGGTACGTCACCGCAGGCCGGGTGTTCAGCACGTGGAGCGCGTGGTAGCCGCGCTTCGGATCTGCGGCCTTCTTCGAGACCTGGCTCTCCGGGTCGCGCAGGTTGCCGAAGTGGATCGCCGACGTGGGGCACGCCTGCTGGCACGCGGTGACGACCTCGCCGTCCCCGATGGGGCGTCCCTCGTGCTTCGCCGTCTGCCGGGCTCGCTGGATGCGCTGGATGCAGAACGTGCACTTCTCCATGACGCCCTGCGCGCGCACCGTGACGTCCGGGTTCAACATCAGCCGCATCGGCTCGGGCCAGCGCTCGATCTGGTTGTCGAAGTAGTTGAAGCGGCGGACCTTGTAGGGGCAGTTGTTGGCGCAGTACCGCGTGCCGATGCAGCGGTTGTAGATCATCCCGTTCAGCCCCTCCTCGTTGTGGTAGGCGGCGAACACGGGACAGACGGGCTCGCACGGCGCGGCGCCGCAGTGCTGGCACAGCATCGGGAGGTGACGCACGTCGGTGTCGCCGAGTCGCTCGCGGCTCTCGAGCGGGTGGTCGCGGCCGGGCACGAGCTCGGGCTCGCCTTCGCCGACGTAGCGGTTGATGCGCAGCCACATCATCGGCCGCACCCGCCGAATCTCGTCCTCGCCCACGAGCGGGACGTTGTTCTCGACGTAGCAGGCGGCGACGCACGCGCTGCAGCCTGTGCAGCGGTCGAGGTCGACCGTCATGCCCCAGCGGTACGCGCTCGCCTCCGCTGCGTCCTTGGCCGGGTCGAACGGGACCTTGAGCTCGTGGCCCTCGCCGTGGTCGCCGCCGTGGCCGTTCGCGGCGCCGTGCCCCTCGCCGTGCGGCGCCTCGGCGCCGCCGTGCGAGGCGTCGGCGGGCGCGGCGTGGCCGTTGCCCTCGAGCAGCGAGACCAGCGAGACGGACTCCGCGAGCTCGCGCTGGCGCTGGTTGTCGGCGAACTGGAGCAGCGGGAGCCGCCGGTGGACGCCGGTGCTGGCGAGCGTCGCGCGCTCGGTGAGCCAGGCGCGTCCGCCGCGCTCGTCGACGCCCGCCGGCAGCGCGTCCGCGACGTTCACGCCGCGCGCGACGCCGGCCTCGCCGTCGGCCTCGCGCGACGCCCAGCGGCCGACCGTGTGGCCCTGCCCCATCGGGACCGCGACCACGTCGTCGCGGATCCCACCGCGCACGTAGACCTGGGCCTCGAGGCGTCCGGCGGACGTCTCGACCGAGATCGTGTCGCCGGTCTCGACGCCGAGCGCCTCGGCGGTTCGGGTCGACACCTCCGCCCAGCTCGCCCAGCTGACCTTCGTGACGGTGTCCGGGATCTCCTGGAGCCAGGGCAGGTTCGCGCCGCGGCCGTCGTGCAGGAAGGCGTGGGGGAACGCGACGAGCACGTGGCTGCCGCCGCCGGTGAGCATCGGCGCCACGACCTCGAGCCCGCTCACGGCCGCGAGCCCGACCGGCGCGCTCGGAATGGACGTGAAGCTGCCGCCCTTCGCGAGGGCGCCGCGGAAGTCCTCGCCCGTCCAGGCGGTCTCGAGCACGCCGCGGAAGCTGCCCTGCGGCAGCGCCGCCGCGGCCGCGCCGCCGACGGCCCGGCCGAGGTCGAGCAGCGTGTCGCCGAGCGCGCGCGTGTCGTAGAGCGGACGCAGCGTCGGCTGGATCAACGAGCGCACGCCCGGCCGCGGAGACGCGTCGCCCCAGGACTCGAGCGGCGTGTGGTCCGGCAGCACGAAGTGCGCCTGCGCCGTCGTCTCGTCGGCCGCCGAGGCGAAGCTCACCACCAGCGGCACGCGACCGAGAGCCTCGGCGAAGCCCGACGCGCGCGGGAGCGAGTACACCGGGTTCGCGTCGTGCACGAGCAGCACGCCGACGTTCCCTGCCTTCATCGCCTCGACGAGCGCGAGCACGTCGCGGTAGCTCGGCTGCGGCAGGTCCGCGGCAGGCGGCACGTGCACGCTGCGGCCGACCGCCCCGAGCACGTGGTCGAGCAGCAGCACCGCGGCGGCCGTGTCGACCGCGCGCCGGCTCGTGAGTGCGGGGCCGGGCGGGAGCGCCACCGCCCGCTTCGCCCGCGCGAGCGCCTTTCCGACGCGCACGAGGTCGGCGGCCTCGAGGTCGGCCTGCGCGGCCGCCTCCTCGGCACCGAAGCCCGCGAGCAGGGTGCCGAGCAACGCCTTGTGCTCGGGGGCGCCCGCGCCGTTCTCGATCGCGACGCGCGCGAGCGCGAGCGCCACGATGCCCTCGCTGCCCGGCCGCGCGGCCAGCCACTCGTCCGAGTTGTCGACGGTGAGCGAGAGGCGCGGGTTCACCGAGATGAGCCGCGCGGTGTCGCCGCGTCGCTTCGCGACGTCGCGCGCGTCCATCAGCTGGCCGGCGTGCTCCGTCGGAGAAGGGCCGCTCTCGAGGAACTCGGAGCCGAAGTCGACGACGAGATCGACGTCGGTGAGGTCGAAGACGGGCACGCTCGCGACGCCGAATAGGGCGCGCGTGGCCTCGCGCAGCGCCTCGGGCGCGAGCGGCTCGTACACCGTGCGCCCGCCAGCGCCGACCGCCTGGGCGAAGGTGTCGACGAGACGCGACAGCGTCGGCCCGACCTCGCCGCCGAGGACGAACGTCTTCCCCGGGTCGCGTGCGATGGCCGCGGCGATCGCGGAGATCGCGTCCGCCCACGGGACGGGCTCGAGCGCGCCCGCGGCGTTGCGCTTCATCGGGCCGGGGAAGCGGTCGGGATGGTAGGAGCGGCCGATGCTGGTCTGGCCGCGGGCGCACAGCGACCCGCGGTTCACCGGGTGCGCGGGGTTGCCCTCGAGCTTGATGGGCCGGCCCTCGCGCGTGATCACGTGCAGCCCGCACGCCGCGGGGCACTCGCGGCACGTGGATGCATACACCACCGGGTTGCCGGGCGTGATCTCCTCGGGCTGCACCACGTAGGGGATCAGCTTCTCGACGTGGTCCGAGCAGCCCGCGGCCGCGGCGGCGCCGGCGCTGGCACCGACGAGCTTCAGGAAGTTGCGACGATCGAGCTCAGGCATGCGAGGCAGCGCCCTCTAGTAGTGGCAGGTGAAGCAGTCCTCGGAGGCGCCCATCTCGCGATGGCACATGATGCACCAGCCCATCTCGAGCTTGTTCGTCGGGAGCCCGTACTGCCACCACTTCCGATCGGGCACCATGGAGAGCTTCTCCAGCTCCTCGACGGGCCCGTGACAGGTCTGACATTCCACGCCCGCCGCGACGTGGCGCTGGTGCTGGAACTTGACGTACTCGGGCAGCCGGTGGATCTGCACCCACGGGATCGGCTCCTTGCGCTCCCAGTGGTCCTTCAGGATGCGGATGCCCTCGAGCTCGTCGTACTCCTGCGGAAACGCCGAGTGACAGCCCATGCACAGCTCGACGGACGGAACGCCCGCCATGCGCGAGCGCTCGGTCCCGGAGTGGCAGTACAGGCACTCCATCCCGTACTCGCCGGCGTGGTGCTTGTGGCTGAAAGGAATGGGCTGCTGCGGGCCGGGCGCCTCGGGATCCCAGGCGGCCTCGTGGGAGCGACAAGCCATCAGCGTCGGAAAGGGCCTGTCGAACTGCGGCGGGATCTCGATCGCGAGATCGGGCTCCTCCGCCTTGCGCGCCTTGAGCTCCTGGGCCTCGCACACGCTGCCAGCGACGAGGGCCCCGTCCTCGGCGCCCGCGCGCCCGCCGGGCCCCGCGGCTGCGAAGAGGATCGCGACCGCGGCGGCGATCGCGGCGGCTGCGGTCTCGGGCCGCCTCGCGAGATCCCACCTCATACCCGCTGCGTGCGCCCCTCCGAACACGCTCAGTCGTGCGACCGAGGCACGCACCGGCGGCGCGATGCAGCCACCGTCTGGTGCAAGCGACCGTTCATTAGAGCTTCGGGCCGGGGCCGTCAAGCGTGCTGCGACGACGAAAACGGCCCGCCCGCCGTCGGTGTGTGCGCGCCGGCGAGCTGATAGAATGCGCGTCCTTCCGGGGCCTCGGCGTCCCCTGGGGGCCGCGATCGCTGCGTCGGCGAGCGCGCGCCAGCTGCCGCCCGCGCGCCGCCGCGCGCGGTCGCGGCGCGACGCCGTCGGAGTGGAAGATGGCGGAAGCCTGGATCGTCGACGCCGTGCGCACGCCGCGCGGCCGGGGCAAGAAGGACACGGGCGCTCTCGCGGGCGTGCATCCGCAGGACCTGCTGTCGCAGTGCCTCACAGCCCTCGTCGACCGAACCGGCATCGAGCCGCGCGACGTCGAGGACGTCGTCGCGGGCTGCGTCACGGCGGTGGGCGACCAGGGCGCGTGCATCGCGCGCATGGCCGTCCTCAACGCGGGCTGGCCCCACGACGCCGCCTCCGGCGTGACGCTCAACCGCTTCTGCGGCTCGGGCCAGCAGGCGGTGAACTTCGCCGCGCTCGGCGTGATGGCCGGCCAGCAGGACCTCGTCGTCGGCGGCGGCGTCGAGTCGATGTCGCGCTGCCCGATGGGCGCCGACGGCTCGGGCATCGACGGGCGCAACCCGGGCCTGGTCGAACGCCACCCGCTCGTGCCGCAGGGAATCTCCGCCGACCTCATCGCGACGGTCGAGGGCTTCTCGCGCGCCCAGCTCGACGCGTTCGCCGCCGAGAGCCAGCGCCGCTGTGCGATCGCGCAGAAGGACGGCCGCTTCGACGGCAGCCTCGTCCCGGTGCGCGACCGCGAGGGGCGCGTGGTGCTCGATCGCGACGAGCACCCGCGCGCCGGCACGACTACGGATTCGCTCGCCAAGCTTCCGCCTTCCTTCGAGGGCCTGGGCGCGGTCGTGCCGAAGGACGGCAGCCCGCTCTCCTTCGACGAGCGCGCGAAGCAGCGCTACGGCGTGCCGCGCATCGAGCACGTGCACCACGCCGGGAACTCCTCGGGGATCGTCGACGGCGCCAGCGCCGTGCTCATCGCGTCGCCCGAG
The DNA here is from genome assembly GCA_036257215.1 of Myxococcota bacterium. Classification (GTDB taxonomy): domain Bacteria; phylum Myxococcota_A; class UBA9160; order UBA9160; family UBA6930; genus DATAGA01. The sequence goes on along the minus strand of DATAGA010000182.1, from coordinate 1,640 downwards.
TACGCGAAGAGCCGCGGCCTGCGCCCGCGGGCGCGCATCCGGGCCGTGGCGACCGCCGCGACGGAGCCGATCATCATGCTCACAGGTCCCACGCCCGCCGTGCAGCGCGTGCTCGCCAAGGCCGGTATGGAGGTCTCCGACGTCGACCTCGTCGAGATCAACGAGGCGTTCGCCGCGATCCCGCTGAAGACGATCCGAGACCTCGGCCTCGATCCCGAGCGCGTGAACGTGAACGGCGGCGCGATCGCGCTCGGACATCCGCTCGGCGCGACCGGCGGCATGCTGATCGGCACGGTGCTCGACGAGCTGGAGCGGCGCGACCTCGCGACCGGGCTCGTCACGATGTGCATCGGCGGCGGCATGGGCATCGCGACCGTACTCGAGCGCGTCTAGCCGCGATGATCGACTTCGAGCCCACCGAGGAGCAGCAGCTCATCATCGAGACGGTGCGGCAGTTCGCCGCCAACGAGGTGCGCCCCCGCGCGCGCCCGTGCGACGAGACCGCCTCGCTGCCCCGGGAGCTGCTCGCGAAGGCACACGAGCTCGGGCTCGTCGCGAACGCGCTGCCCGCCAAGTACGGCGGCGGGGGCGAGCGCAGCGCGGTGACGGGCGTCCTCGTCGCCGAAGAGCTCGCGTGGGGCGATCTCTCGCTCGCGGTCGCGATCCTCTCGCCCGCGCTGGCGGCGTATCCGCTCGCGGACTTCGGGACCGAAGAGCAGAAGCAAGGCCTCGCCCGCTACGCGGGCGAGGCGTTCCGCCCCGGCGCTCTGGCCGTGACGGAGCCCCGGTTCGGCGCGGACCCGTTCCGCCCGGCCACGCGCGCCCGCCGCGACGGCGAGCACTACGTCCTCGACGGCGCCAAGTGCCAGGTGCCGTGGATGGACGGCGACGAGAGCGTCCTCGTGACGGCGAGCGAGGGCGAGCGCGCCCAGCTGTTCCTCGTCGAGCGCGGCGCCCCCGGGCTCAAGGTCGAGCGCGAGCGCCATCTCGGCATCCAGGCGCTCCCGACGGCCGAGCTGTGGCTCGAAGGCGTGCGCGTCCCCGCCGCCGCGCGCCTCGGCGGCGAGGCCGGCGCGGACGTGCGCGCGCTCGTGGCGCGCGGCCGCACCGCACTCGCGGCGCTCGGCGTCGGGGTCGCGCGCGCGGCGTTCGAGCTGTCGCGCGACTACGCGAAGGAGCGCCATACCTTCGGCGCGCCGATCGCGACGCGCCAGGCGATCGCCTTCAAGCTCGCCGACATGGCGATCGAGATCGACGGCGCGCGGCTGCTGACGTGGGAGGCGGCCTGGCGCCTCGACCGGGGCGACGACGCGCTGCGCGAGGCGACGCTCGCCTACGACCAGGTGCGGCGCGTCGCGCTCGAGGTGGCCGACGGTGCCGTCCAGGTCTTCGGCGGCCACGGCTACACCCGCGAGTACCTTCCCGAGATGCACCTGCGCAACGCCCGCGGCTTCGCGAGCTTCGAAGCGCTGGCGCTGGTCTGAGGTCCCGATGCCCATCTCCTTCGAGAAGGCCGAGAACACGCTCGCGGCGGAGGCGTACTACCGCAAGGTCGCTCTGGAGCGGATGCGCCCCATCTCGCGCAAGTACGACGACCACGAGCACGATCTGCCGAAGGAGTGGGTCGACTGGTTCTGGAA
>DATAGA010000173.1:0-1668 GCA_036257215.1 Myxococcota bacterium | reverse complement strand
CGGCCGGCGCTGCCCGAGGGCCGCGCGGGGATGGAGGAGCTCTGGAAGCAGATCGAGGTGCCGCGGCCCGGGCGCCCGTGGGCGATCGCCGAGGCGTTCCGCCGCGGCGCCAGCGTCGACGACGTGTACCGCCGCTCGCGCATCGACCCTTGGTTCCTGCGCAACCTCGAGGAGATCGTGCAGACCGAGGAGGCGCTGCGCACCGCGGCGCCCGAAGAGCGCGGCGCCTGGCTGCGGCCGGCGAAGCAGATGGGCTTCTCGGACCGCCGGCTCGCCGACCTCTGGGACCTGCGCGAGGAGGACGTGCGCACGCTGCGGCGGGCCCACGGGGTCCGGCCCGTGTACAAGCGCGTGGACACCTGTGCGGCCGAGTTCGAGGCCCACACGCCGTACCTCTACTCGACCTACGAGGACGAGTGCGAGGCGCGCCCGACCACGCGCCGCAAGATCGTCATCCTCGGCGGTGGCCCGAACCGGATCGGCCAGGGGATCGAGTTCGACTACTGCTGCGTGCACGCCGCCTTCGCCCTGCGCGACGCCGGGATCGAGACCATCATGGTCAACTGCAACCCGGAGACGGTCTCGACCGACTACGACACGAGCGACCGGCTGTACTTCGAGCCGCTCACGCTCGAGGACGTGCTCGAGATCGTCGACAAGGAGAAGCCCGACGGCGTGATCGTCCAGTTCGGCGGGCAGACGCCGCTGCGGCTCGCCGTGGCGCTCGAGCGCGAGGGCGTGCCGATCATCGGCACGTCGCCGGACGCGATCGACCGCGCCGAGGACCGCGAGCGCTTCGACGCCGTGCTCGACAAGCTCGGCCTGCGGCGGCCGCCGAGCGGCATGGCCCGCAACGCCGAGGAGGCGCAGGCCGCCGCCCGGCGCATCGGCTTCCCGGTGCTCGTGCGGCCCTCCTACGTCCTCGGCGGGCGGGCGATGGAGATCTGCCGCGACGAGGCGTCGCTCGCCAACTACATGCGTTACGCGGTGAAGGCGTCGCCCGAGCACCCCGTGCTCGTGGACCGCTTCCTCGCGGACGCGACCGAGGTGGACGTCGACTGCATCGCGGACGGGACGCGGGTCGTGATCGGCGGCGTGATGGAGCACATCGAGGAGGCCGGCGTCCACTCGGGAGACAGCGCCTGCTCGCTGCCGCCCTACTCGCTGCCGCCGGAGGTCGTGGAGGAGATCGTCGCCAGCACGCGCAAGCTCGCGCTCGAGCTCGGCGTGCGCGGCCTCATGAACGTCCAGTACGCGGTCAAGGACCGCGACGTGTACGTGCTCGAGGTGAACCCGCGGGCGTCGCGTACGGTGCCGTTCGTCTCGAAGGCCATCGGCGTCCCGCTCGCGAAGCTCGCCGCGCTGGTCATGGCGGGGAAAACCCTCGAGGAGCTCGGCTTCACCGCGGAGATCTGGCCGAAGCACTTCTCGGTGAAGGAGGCCGTCTTCCCCTTCGTCAAGTTCCCCGGCGTCGACACCGTGCTCGGACCGGAGATGAAGAGCACCGGCGAGGTGATGGGGATCGATTCGGACTTCGGCCGCGCCTACGCCAAGGCGCAGATCGAGGCGGGCAACTCGATCCCGAAGGGCGGCCGCGCGCTCGTCTCGCTCCGGCGCGAGGACCGCGCGCGCCTCGGGGAGGCGCTGCGCGAGATCGCGGCGGGCGGC
>DATAGA010000154.1:0-5631 GCA_036257215.1 Myxococcota bacterium | reverse complement strand
TCCCGCGGCCGCGAAGACGTCGCGCCGGTAGAAGAGCAGGCGCGTGTCGGCGTACCACGGCAGCGCCCACGTCACGCCGCCCTCGCTCGCGGCGTCGAGCGCGCCGGCGAAGAAGTCCGCGCGGTCGAGCGCGGGCTCGGCCGCGGCGAGGCGAGCGTCGAGCGGCTCGAGGGCGCCGAGCGCGGCGAGCTCGGGGATCCAGGTCGTCCCGACCTGAACGAGGTCCGGCAGCGCGCCCGCGACGAACGCGGTGAGCAGCTTCTCGTGGGCCGCGCTCCAGGGCACCTGCTGCACGCGCACGCGCACGCCCGGCTCGCGCGCCTCGAAGGCGGGCAGCAGCTCGCGCACCGCCTCGCCCTCGCGCCCCATCGCCCAGAGCTCGAGTGTCGCGCGCTCCCCGTCTCCGGTCGGGCCGGCGCGCGGCCCACACGCCGGAGCGAGGAGGGCGACCGCGGCTGCGACGGCCGCTGCAGCCGATGCGAGCGCGCGCACGCCTCGCAGGCTACCGGAGCGCGCGCGCACGCGCGCTACCTTCTGAGCCCCAGCCCCATGCCGCTCGCGTCCGCCACTCCGCGTCTCGTCCTCTACGGCCCGAAGGCGGCGCCGTACGTCATCAAGGTCGAGCGCGCGCTGCGCTGGAAGAAGCTCCCCTTCGAGGCCGTCGAGCCGACGAGCCGGGAGGACTTCCGCCGCTGGAGCCCCGTCACGGGCCTCCTTCCGGTGCTCGCGATCGGCGACGAGCGCGTGCACGACTCGTCGAAGATCCTCGACGCCCTCGACCGCCGCTTCCCCGAGCCGGCGCTGCTCTCGTCGGACCCGCGCGTCGCGCGCGACCAGCGCAGGCTCGAGAGCTGGCTCACGGAGACCTTCGACTTCTACATCCTGCGCTGGGTGCGCGCGCGCTTCCCGGACCGCCGCGGCGACGCGGACGCGCCCCAGGGAAGCTTCTCGTCGCTCGGGCTGATCGGCGACGACGGCCACGTCCTCGAGACCGTCTTCGACACGCGGGACGGCGGTCCGGGTCCCGAGTTCGAGCGTCGCCTCGACGATCTCGTCGCCTTCCTCGGCGAGCGGCCCTACTTCTTCTCGGATCGGCCGAGCCGGGCCGACATCGCCGTGTTCGCCGCCGTCCACGGCATGGCGACGGATCTCTACGCCGGCGGGCGCGACCTGCTCGAGCGCCGGCCGCGCCTTCTCGCGCACTTCGACCGCGTCGACCGCGCCACGCGCTGAATGCCCCCGGCGGGGACGCCGGGCGCGCTGAGCACGCGACTCGCAGTCATTTCTCCGCCGGGGCGAGCGCGCAGCGGTCTGACGGCCCTCCAGCCATTTAAAGCGGCGTTCTCTTCAACGTAAATCTGGATGGGTGACCCCGGTCACGGGAACGCGCACCTCCTGACGCGACTCCCCGTTTCGACTAGGAGCTTCCGCCGTGCGGCGCTCCGCGGCAGCAGGGGGAATCGCAGATGAAGTTGCTCCACTCGGCTCGCGCGCAGATCGTGTGCCGACGCGCGCGCCGAGCCGCGCTCGTCGCTCTCGCGGCGTCGTTCGTCGTCGCGGGGACGTCGGCCCCCAGCCACGCGCGGCGCGAGATCGTGCGCTGGCGCCAGCCCGACGATCAAAACCGCACGTTCTTCCAGATCCACGTCGGGCGTCAGTCCCGTCTCTACGACCAAGTCCTGTACGTGGGGCGACCGATCGCGCCGCAAGGCGTCTACGCGGTCTCGCTTCCGGTTGCCGACGGGCCGGCGTACATCGCCATCAGCGCCTACAACGCCGCCGGCGACGGCCCGCTCTCCAACGAGATCGTCCGCCAGGACGACGGTGGACGGCGTGACGGCGCCCGCGGACGAGGTGATCGCGGACACGCCGGCGGCCGAGCGGACGGCGGACGCGGCAGTCGGGGCGAGTCGCTCTCGTGGCCAGACGCGGGCGAGCTGCATCTCTCGCTTCACTCGGACCCCGAGTACGGCGACGTGGATGCGCTCGAGCTGCGCGGGCGCATCCAGATCGACGATCCCGCCGCGGGAATCGGCCTCACGTTGCGCGATCCCGGCGTCGCGGACTCGTTCTACTGGCTCGCGAAGGATCCCTCGTCCGGGGCACCGCTTGAGGTCGCGTCCAGCTTCTCGACACTCACTTGCGACGGGGCGCTTCCGGTACTCGAGCCGGGGGAGTGGTATCGCTTTCGCTTCGGAATAGACCTCGGCGACGATGCGACCGATTTGTCGGCGAAGGTGTGGCGAAGTGGGGCTCGGGAACCGAAGCAGTGGACTCGCTGCACGGATACGTCCGCCGAGCGGCTCTACTACGTGGAACCCGGCCTCTGGGCCGTCGGTCCAGGACTCAAGTCCTGGGAGCGCGTAGACGTGAAGTCGTCGCGGAATCGCACACGGCGCGGGGGCGGCGGCCCGCGAGGCTGAGCGTCACCGCCCGCTCGCCAGCTCCGCCGAGACGAATGGGCGGGAATCCCCTCCTTCCAGTCGCGCTCTATAGACGTGCCCGCGCGCGGGGCGCGCGCCTGTGCCACCGTCCGGCGCCATGCGCCTCTCGTACCTCCCGCCGCTCATGGTGTACGTGGCGGCAGGCATCTCCGGGATCACGGCCATCGTCGGCACCTTCTTCGTGAAGGAGTACCTCGGGCTCTCGGCGGAGTTCCTGGCGGCGCTCGGCTTCTGGGCGGGCCTCCCCTGGGTGCTGAAGATGCCGCTCGGGCACCTGGTCGATCTGATCTGGGAGTGGAAGGCCGCGCTCGTCTACGTGGGCGCGGCGCTCATCGCGACGAGCCTCGCGATCATGATCGGGCTGCTGGGCGACCCCGACGCGATGCGCGCCTGGTTTCCCGCAGAGACCTGGTACGTGCTCGCCGCCCTGCTCGGCCCGATCGGCTACGTGCTGCAGGACGTCGTCGCCGACGCGATGACCGTCGAAGCCGTGCCGCGCGTGGACGAGGCCGGGAACCCGATTCCGGAAGAGGCGCGGCGCGACATGCACACGACGATGCAGACGCTCGGGCGCGTCGCGATCATCGGCGGCGGCGTCCTCGTGTCGGGCGCGAACGTCTTCCTCCTGGCCGGCGCCGACGCGCTGCCCGAGCCGGAGAAGGTCCGCGTCTATCGGCTCGTCTACCAGCTCGCGCTCGCGATCCCGCTGACGTCGGTGGTCGGCGTCCTCCTCGGGGGCGCGATCAAGCGGCGCGACGCGCGCCGGCTGGCGGAGCGCGGCGTCGAGGCGGCGCGCATCGAGTCGCTGCTCGACCCCCACCCGGGCCGCCCGCCGGTGAACCTCTGGATCCTGGGAGGCGGGCTCGCCTTCGCCCTGGTCTCGGTGGGAGTCGGCCTCGGCGCGGTTCCGCTCGGCCAAGAGCTCGTCTTCGCCGCGTCGCTCTCGATCGTGCTGTTCATGGTGTGGCGGCTCGTGCGCGAGCTCGACTCCGCCGCGCGCGCCACGCTCGTGGGTACGGCGCTCGTCATCTTCGTCTTCCGCGCGATCCCCGGACCGGGGCCCGGCTCCACCTGGTGGATGATCGACGAGCTCGGCTTCGACCAGCAGTTCCTGGCGACGCTCTCGCTCATCGCGAGCGGCCTCACGCTCGCGGGCCTCTTCGGCTTCCGCCGCTTCATGGCCGCGCGCTCCATCTTGTTCATCGTGGCCGCGCTCACGATCGCGGGGACGGTCCTCGCGCTCCCCATCGTCGGGATGTACTACGGGCTCCACGAGTGGACCGCCGCGCGCACCGGCGGCGTCGTCGACGCGCGCTTCATCGCGCTGGTCGACACCGCGCTCGAGTCGCCGCTCGGCCAGATCGCGATGGTGCCGATGCTCGCGTGGATCGCGCGAAGCGCGCCGGAGCGGCTCAAGGCGACGTACTTCGCGGTGATGGCGTCGTTCACGAACCTCGCGCTCTCGGCCGCGCAGCTCGGCACGAAGTACCTGAACCAGATCTTCCTCGTGACGCGCGAGGTGCGCGACGCCGCCGGGGCCGTCACCGTGCCGGCCGACTACAGCCAGCTCGGCCACCTCCTCGTCACGTCGACGAGCCTCGGCCTCCTGCTTCCCTTCCTCGCGATCCTCCTCGTCCGCCTTGCGCGCCTCCGCAGCGACTAGCTCAGGGGGCGCTCGCGGCGCGCACCTCGGCGCGGGTGAAGGCCGGGGCGTCGTCGCGGCGGTAGGGCCAGGGCTCGGTGTCGAGCGCGACGAGGAGCGCGCGCACGAAGGCGTCCTGGCGGCGGCGCGCCGGATCGATCGCGACGCCGCGGTTCAGGATCGCGAAGTAAACGGTGCCGCTGCGGCCGCGCACCGCGCCGGCGAGGGCGCACGCGCCGTAGCTCCCGTACGTGCCCGTCTTCGCGACGACGTGCGCACGCTCGCCCGGCCCGTCGAGCCGGTGGCGCAGCGTGCCCTCGTCGACCCCCGCGACCGGGAGGACGTCCGCGAGGCTCGCGCCGTGGCGCGCGAGCTCCTCGTCGAGCGCGCGGATGAGCGCCACCGCCGCGCGCGGCGAGAGGCGGTTGCGCGGATTCGCGCCGGCGCCGTCGCCGAGCACGATCTCGCCGCGGAACGCTGCCGGGACGCTCGCTCGCGCCACGCGCTCGACGGCGCCGATCCCGCCGGCGGCGTCGGCGAACGGGGCGAAGATGTTGTTCGAGTACCCGTTCAGCGCCTTGACCAGCGGGAGCAGCGGCTGCGAGCGGTGCGTGACGAGCACGCGCGCCGGGCCCGCGCCGCTCGCCGCGGCGCGGCCGAAGCGGAGGGCGGGCGGCCCCGCGACGCGCGGTGCGCCGCTCTTCGCCGGCGGCTGCGGCGCGGCGCTCGCCCGACCCGCGCCGCTCGGCCGCCCCACGCCGTCTCTCGCGTCGTCGCCGCCGCCGCCATCGTGCGCGCGCACGGCCCTCCACGCCGACTCCGGCACGCGGCCTTCGAGCGCCGCGCGCAGCCGCGCCGCGGCGGCCTCGCGCTTCCAGTCGAAGAGGAGCGGTCCCTTCGCCACGAGGTTGCCCGCCACGCGCTCGAGCCCGAGCTCGCGCAGCGCGAGCAGGACCACGAGCGCGTTCTCGTCGACGAAGAACGGGTCTCCCGACGCCTCGACGAGGAGGTTCCCCTGCAGGACGCCGTCCTCGATCCACCCCGCCGCGGAGAAGCGCGTCTCGAAGCGGTGATCGGGGCCGAGCGCGCGCAGCAGGGCGAGCGTCGTCGGCACCTTCGACACCGACGCCGGGTGCACGGCCCGCGACGCCGCCTGGGCGACGAGCACGGTCCCGTCCGCGGCCTCGACGTAGACGCCCTGGTCCGCGCCGACGAGGGTGCGGGCGTCCTCGGCGAGCGCGCGGGCGAGGGCGCTCGCCGGGGCGGCCGGCGTACGCGACCGCGTGTCGCTCCGCGGGGGCGGCGCACCGCCGCGCGCCCCTTCTCCCGCTCTGCGCGCACCCGGTCCGGCGCTCGGGCTCGCGGCCAGCGAGGCGAGCAGGACCGAGGCGGTCGCCGCGAACCGGGCGAAGCGAGCGCGACCGCGCACGGGTCAGTCGGCGAGCGCGCCGTAGACGATGGCGCGGAGCTGGCCGCGGAAGTCGAACGTTCGCGACGGGAAGAGCTGCGTGAGGAACACGACGACGAGCTCCTCGCGCGGGTCGA
>DATAGA010000138.1:0-5651 GCA_036257215.1 Myxococcota bacterium | reverse complement strand
CGCCTCGAGGACATTCCCGCGGGCGAGCCGATCACGCTCTTCCGCCACGGCGACTTCGTGGACTTGTGCCGCGGTCCCCACGTCCAGCACACGGGCCAGATCGGGGCGGTGAAGCTGATCGAGGCGGCCGGCGCGTATTGGCGCGGCGACGAGAGCCTGCCGATGCTGCAGCGCATCTACGGCACCGCCTTCGCCTCGCAGAAGGAGCTCGACCTCCACCTCGCGCGGCTCGAAGAGGCGCGCCGCCGCGACCACCGCCGCGTGGGCGCCGAGCTCGAGCTCTTCCACCTCGATCCGCTCGCGCCGGGGTCGCCCTTCTACCTGCCGAAGGGCATGGTCGTCTACAACGGCCTCGTCGACTTCGTGCGCTCGCTCTACCCGAGGTACGGCTACCAGGAAGTGATGGGGCCGCAGCTCGTGCGCGCCGACCTCTTCAAGCGCTCCGGGCACTACGACAAGTTCCACGACGACATGTTCTGGTTCGCCGGCGCGGACGAAGGCGAGGAGCTCGGCGTCAAGGCGATGAACTGCCCTGGTCACTGCCGGATCTTCGAGCTGCGCAAGCGCTCCTACCGCGAGCTGCCACTGCGCCTGGCGGAGTTCTCGCGTCTGCACCGCAACGAGCGCAGCGGCACGCTGACCGGGCTCGCGCGGGTGCGCTCGATGGCGCAGGACGACGCGCACATCTTCTGCGAGCCCGAGCAGATCGAGTCCGAGGTCCACCGCTTCTTCGAGCTGATGAGCGAGGTCTACCGGGCGCTCGGCTTCTCCGGCGTCCGCATCGGCGTCTCGACGCGACCCGCCGAGTTCCTCGGCGAGCCCGCCGACTGGGACAAGGCCGAGCAGACGCTGGCCGAGGCGGTGCGCGGCGCCGGTTACGAGTGCGGGATCAAGGCGGGCGAGGGCGCTTTCTACGGCCCGAAGGTCGAGGTCGACGTCGACGACGTGCTCGGCCGGGCCTGGACGCTCGCGACGTTGCAGATGGACGTGGCGATGCCCGGCCGCTTCGGCCTGCGCTACATCGGCCGCGACGGCGCGGAGCACCAGCCCGCGATGCTGCACCGCGCGGTGCTGGGCTCGCTCGAGCGGTTCATCGCGCTCTACATCGAGCACACGGGCGGCGACTTCCCGTTCTGGCTGGCGCCGGTGCAGGTGGTGGTCGCTTCGATCACCGAGCGCTCCGCGGCCTATGGGGCGCGGGTGCGCGACGCGCTCGTCGCCGCGGGCATCCGCGCCGAGCTCGACGACCGCAACGAGAAGCTCGGCTACAAGGTGCGTGAGGCCGAGCTCGCCAAGGTGCCGATCGTCGCCGTCGTCGGCGACAAGGAGATGCAGGACGGGACCGTCGCGCCGCGCAGGCGCCGCGACCCCAAGCGGGGCGCGGAGCCCCTTGCGCTCGAGGCGTTCGTGGAAGAGCTCCGCGAAGCCGCCGCGACGCGGAGCAGCTAGACCCGAGTAGGAGGAAGACCGATCGTCGACAGGAGACCTTTGGAGCCCAGGGAGCGCGGCGACAGCACGCGCGTGAACGACCGGATCCGCGCACGCGAGATCCGGCTCATCGGGGCGGACGGCGCCCAGCTCGGCGTGATGACGCCGGAGGCGGCGCTCGTGCTCGCGGAGGAAGCGGGCCTCGACCTGGTCGAGGTCGCGGCCGCCGCGAACCCGCCGGTCTGCCGCATCATGGACTACGGGAAGTACAAGTACGAAGAGAAGAAGAAGAAGGCAGGGGGCAAGACGAAGGGGTCCGAGCTCAAGGAGCTGAAGCTCCGGCCGGGCACCGACGAGCACGACCTCCAGTTCAAGTTGAAGCAGGCGCGGAAGTTCCTCCTCGAGGGCGACAAGGTCAAAGTGACGGTCATGTTCCGCGGACGCGAGATGGTGCACCGGGAGCACGGCTACAAGCAGCTCGACAAGGTGAAGGACCTGATCGGGGCCCTGGCCGCGACGGAGAGCCCGCCGCGCATGGAGGGCCGGTTCCTCTCGATGATCCTGGTGGGCAACCGCGAGGAGATCGCGCGGGTGAAGAAGATCGAGGCCGAGGCCGCGAAGGCGGAGGCGGCGGCGCAGGCCGCCGCGGCGCCGCAAGCGACGCCCTCGGCGGGAGAGACGCATGCCTAAGATGAAGAGCCACCGGGGGGCCGCGAAGCGGCTCAAGAAGACCGGGACCGGCAAGATCACGCACGCCAAGAAGGGCCGGCGCCATTTCATGGCGAAGCGCTCGCGCAGCCGGAACCGGCGGCTGAAGGACAAGGGCGAGCTGACCGGCGGAGACCGCAAGCGCGCCCAGCAGCTGGTGCCCTACCTGTAGCGGCCCGGCCGACCCTTTGAACCCACTGGACGGGGAGTTGGACACATGCCTCGAGTGAAACGCGGCGTCGCCGCCCACAAGCGCCACAAGCGCGTGCTGAAGGACGCGGAGGGCTACTGGGGCCCGCGCAGCCGCATCATCCGCACCGCGCGCGACGCGGTCGAGAAGGGCTGGAAGTACGCGTTCCGCGACCGCCGCCAGCGCAAGCGCGAGTTCCGCTCGCTCTGGATCGTCCGCATCAACGCGGCCGCGCGCGAGCACGGCCTCTCGTACAGCCGCCTGATCCACGGCCTCGCCAAGGCGGGCGTGGACGTCGACCGCAAGAACCTCGCGGCCGTGGCGGTGGACGACCCGAAGGGCTTCGCGGACCTCGCCAAGCTGGCCAAGTCGCACGGCGCCTGACCGGCCCAGAGGGGGGCGCGGCCCTGGCGGCGACGACGGACGAGCTCGCGGCGCTCGAGCGCGAGGCGCAAGCCGCCTTCGCAGCGGCGCCGAACGTCCAGGCGCTGGCGGAGACGCGCGCGCGCTTCCTCGGGCGCAAGGGCGCGCTCACGGCGGTGCTGCGCGGGCTCGGCGCGCTCGCGCCGGACGCGCGGGCGTCCGTCGGCGAGGCCGCGAACGCGGCGAAGCAGCGCATCGAGGCCGTGGCCGACGCGCGCCGCACAGCGCTCGAGTCGGCCGAGCGCCAGCGCTCGCTCACGCAGCGCCGGCTCGACGTCACGCTCCCGGGCGCGGCCCCGCCGCGCGGGCGCCTGCACCCGGTGACGCTCGTCGAGCGCGAGATGTGCGAGTTCTTCCGCGGGCTCGGCTACTCGGTGGCGGAGGGTCCCGAGGTCGACACCGACTGGAACAACTTCGGCGCGCTGAACTTCCCGGAGGACCACCCCGCGCGCGACACGCAGGACACGCTCTTCGTCGAGGGCGGAAACCTGCTGCGCACGCACACCTCGAGCGTGCAGGTGCGCGCCATGACGGGCCGCAAGCCGCCGTTCCGCCTCATCGTGCCGGGCCGCGTCTACCGCCACGACTTCGACGCCACGCACTACCCGATGTTCCACCAGCTCGAGGCGCTCTGCGTCGACGAGGGCATCACGTTCGCCGACCTGAAGGGCACGTTGCACGGGTTCGCGCGCCACCTCTTCGGCGAAGACGTGCGGCTGCGCTTCCGCGCGCACTACTTCCCGTTCACCGAGCCCTCCGCCGAGATGGACTTCTGGTGGAAGGATCGTTGGCTCGAGTGGGGCGGCTGCGGGATGATCCACCCGAAGGTGCTGCGCAACTGCGGCATCGACCCCGAGCGCTGGCAGGGCTTCGCGTTCGGGATGGGCATCGACCGGACGGCGCTCGACCGCTTCGGCATCCCGACCGTAGGCGTCCTCTTCGAGGGCGACGCGCGCGTGATCGAGCTGCCGGAAGGCGAGGGCGCCCGGCCGGCGGAGGGCGCGGCGTGAGGGTCTCGCTGCGCTGGCTGGCCGAGTGGATCGAGCTGCCGTGGCCCGGCAAGGTGTCCCTCGAGGAATTCTGCGAGCGCCTCACGATCGGCGGCCTCGAGATCGAGGACGTGATCACGACCGGCCCCGACCTTTCCGGCTTCCGCGTCGGTCACGTGCTCGCGCGCGAGCCTCACCCGAACGCCGACCGCCTCACGGTCTGCCGTGTGGACGTCGGCGGGGGCGAGACGCTCGAGGTCGTCTGCGGCGCGCCGAACGTGGCCGCCGGGCAGCGCGTGGCCGTGGCACCCGTCGGCACGACGCTCCCCGACGGCACCACGATCAAGCGCTCCACGATCCGCGGGGTCGCCTCGAACGGCATGATCTGCTCGGCGCGCGAGCTCGGCCTCGGGGAGGACGCGGCAGGCATCCTCGTGCTGCCCGGCGAGCCCGCGCCCGGGACGCCGCTGACCGACGTCGTCCCGAGCGGCGACAGCGTGCTCGACGTCAAGGTCACGCCCAACCGCGGCGACTGGCTCTCGATGCTCGGCATGGCGCGCGAGGTGCGCACCCACTACGGCGGCTCGCTGCACGTGCCGCCCACGACGCCCGCGGAGTCGAGCGAGCACGGCTCGCGCCACGTCCGCGTCGCGATCGAGGACGCGGCCGGCTGCCCCCGCTACGTGGCGCGCGTCGTGCGCGGCGTTTCGGTCGGCTCTTCGCCCGCCTGGGTGGTCGCCCGGCTCGAGGCCGCGGGACTGCGCTCGATCAACAACGTCGTCGACGCGACGAACCTGGCGATGCTCGAGCTCGGCCAGCCGCTCCACGCCTTCGACCTCGCCCACGTGCGCGGCGGCGAGATCCGGGTGCGGGCCGCGCGCCCGGGCGAGCGCCTCGCGACGCTCGACGGCGAGGAGCGGGCGCTCGCGCCGGACGACCTCCTGATCGCCGACGCGGAGCGCGCGCTCGCGGTCGCGGGCGTCATGGGCGGGCGCGAGAGCGAGATGACGCCGCGAACGACGGACGTCCTCATCGAGAGCGCGCAGTTCCACCCTTCGCGGATCCGGCGCACGGCGCGCCGCCTCGGGCTCCACACCGACGCCTCGTACCGCTTCGAGCGCGGCGTCGACCCGGAGGGCGTCGGCCGCGCAGCGGACCGGGCGGCGCGTCTCGTCGCGGAACTCGCGGGCGGGAGCGTGTGCCGCGGCGCAGTCGAGGCGAAGGGTCACGCGCTCCCGCGGCCCGGCGCGATCGCCCTGCGCCCCGAACGCGTGAACCGCCTCCTCGGCACGTCGCTCACGCCGCGCGAGGTCGCGGAGCTGCTCGCGCGCGTGGACGTCGCGGTGGAGAGCGCTGGCGACGCGCCGCTGCGCTGCCGGCCGCCGAGCTGGCGCGCCGACCTCGAGCTGCCCGAGGACCTCGTCGAGGAGGTCGCACGCGTCTACGGCTACGACCGCATCCCGGCGACGCTGCCGGGCGCCCCGATGGCGGGCGCCGACGTCCCGCCCGCGCGGAGCCTGCGCGAGGCCGTGCGCGACGCCCTGCGCGGGGCCGGGCTCGTGGAGCTGATGACCTTTCCCGCGGTGCGGGCGGGCGACGCCGACGCGCTGCGCCTCCCGCCCGACGACCCGCGCCGGCGCCTCGTGCGCATCGTGAACCCCGTGCAGGCGGACGAGGCGTCACTGCGCTCGACGCTCGTCCCAACCCTGCTGCGCGCGGCGCAGCTCAACCTCGCGCGCCAGGGCGACGGGCTGCGCCTCTTCGAGATGGGCGCCACGTTCGTCGCGCGCGGGGCCGGCGAGCTGCCGCTCGAGGCCGAGCAGGCCGCCGCGCTCTGGAGCGAGCCGCGGGGCGCGTCGCTCTGGGAGCCGCGCGACGTGCCGGTCTTCTTCCGGGCGAAGGGTGCGGCGGAG
>DATAGA010000122.1:0-1869 GCA_036257215.1 Myxococcota bacterium | reverse complement strand
CACCCGGATGTTCGAGGGGCTCGAGGACCCGTACTTCCGCGACCGCGGCGTCGACGTGGAGGACGTCACCGGGCGCGTGATGGCGCAGCTGCTCGGGGTCCGACACCACAACATCCCCCTCTCCGAGGGCGCGATCCTCGTTACGTCGAACCTCCTGCCCGCGCACTTCGCGCTGTTCGACACCGAGAAGGTCGCGGCGATCGTCTCCGAGCACGGCGGGCCGACCTCGCACGGCGCCATCTTCGCGCGCGCGCTCGAGATCCCGGCAGTGACCGGCGCCAAGGGAATCCTCGAGGCGAGCCAGCCCGGCCAGCTCGCGATCGTCGACGGCGCGACCGGCGTGGTCTACCTCGACCCCGACGAGGGGCTGCGCGCCGAGTACGCGCGCGCCCAGCAGCGCTACGCGCTGGCCGTCGAGCACCTCGACGCGCTCGCGAGCCGCCCCGCGGAGACGCGCGACGGCCGCCGCGTCGCGCTCTCGGCCAACGTCGGGCTCGTCGCGGACCTGCGCCTGTGCGAGCGCCACGGCGCCGAAGGAATCGGGCTCTTCCGCACCGAGCTGCTGGTCCTCGCCAAGCGCGGCATGCCGCCCGAGGACGAGCAGGAGCAGCTCTACGAGCGCGTGGCCACGGCGGTCGCGCCCGACCGCGTCACCATCCGCACGCTCGACCTCGGCGGCGACAAGGCGATCCCGAACCTCGGCGTCGAGCGCGAGGACAACCCGCAGCTCGGCCTGCGCTCCATCCGGCTCTCGCTCGCCCACGAGGGCGCCTTCCGCGCGCAGCTGCGCGCCATCCTGCGCGCGAGCGCGAACCGCAACGTGCGGCTGCTGCTCCCGATGATCTCGTCACTCGGCGAGCTGCGCCGCGCGCGCGACCTGATCGAAGGCGAGAAGGAGGCGCTCCGGCGCAAGGGCCGCGACTTCGACTCCGAGATCCCCGTCGGCATCATGATCGAGGTGCCCGGCGCGGCGCTCATCGCGGACACGCTCGCGCGCGAGTCCGACTTCTTCAGCATCGGCACGAACGACCTCACGCAGTACACGCTCGCGGTGGACCGCGGCAACGAGCGCGTCGCCCATCTCTACGAGCCGCTCCACCCGGCGGTGCTGCGTCTGATCGACCGCACGGTGCGCGCCGCGCGCAAGGCGAACCGGCCGGTGTCGGTGTGCGGCGAGGTCGCGAGCCACCCGCTGGCGGTACCGATCCTGGTCGGGCTCGGCATCGAGGAGCTCTCGGGCACGGCGGGCGCCGTCCCGGTGGTGAAGGAGATCGTGCGCGCGCTCGACTCGGGCGAGGCCGCCAAGGACGCACGCGCGGCGCTCGAGGCGGCGACCGCCGCCGAGGTGCACGCGATCGCGGCGGCGCGCCTTCGCGCCGCGGGCCTGCTCGACCACCCGGACATCGGCAGCTGGCTCGCCGGGGTGGTGGAGGCGAGCGAGCGCGCCTGAGCCCGCAGCCGGGCTTACGTCTGGCGCCCACCGGGCGGGACGGGGCCTTCCTCGAAGCGGGGCGCGTCCCCCCCGATCTCGTCCCATGCCGCCTTCGAGCCCACGTAGATGTGGCCGCCGATGCGAAGGCCGGGGTCGTCGTCGAGGAGACCGGCCGGCACCCAGTAGGCCGCCGCGCCGCGCAGCTTCTCCGGCAGCTTCGAGCCGCAGGTCGTGCAGAACGTCGTCTGCCAGCCGCTCGGCTTGGTGAAGACGCGTCCGAGCTCGCGGCCCGAGACCCACTCGAAGTCCGCTTCGGGCACGATGATCGTCGCGTTCGAGGCCGCCCCCGACACCTTCCGGCACAGCGAGCAGTGGCACATGCCCACCTGCGTGACGGCGCGCGAGTACTGGAAGCGCACCGACCCGCACAGGCAGCT
>DATAGA010000112.1:0-3319 GCA_036257215.1 Myxococcota bacterium | reverse complement strand
TACCACTGCAGCCCCGCGGGCGGGCACGGCCACGGCCACTACACGAACTACGCGACGTACGACCTGCTCGACGCGAGCGAGGCGGTCGTGGCGGAAGGCGGAAAGCTCGGCTTCTGCCTGATCGACAGCTCGTGCGACGTCGGCATCCCGAGCTACGTCTCCTGCGACTTCCAGGGCCTCTCCGCCGGCTGCAGTGACCTGTACGACGTGAGCCTCGGCTGCCAGTACATCGAGGTGACGGGCCTTCCCGACGGCGAGTACACGCTGCGCATCACGGTGGACCCGCTCGGCGAGATCACCGAATCGAACGAGACGAACAACGCCGCGCTCTTCGCCGTCACCCTGGGCGATGGCTCGAGCGAGCCCGACGAAGCGCTCGCCGGGACCTCGGTCCAGCTCGCCACGCGCTCCGCGGGCGGGACCAAGCTGCGCCTCAAGGCCGAGCCCGACGCCGCGATCGCACTGCCCGCTCCCGGACACGCGCCGACGGACGGGGGCGCCACGCTCGAGGTCTCCGACGCCGCGGCACCTGGGAGCACGCTCTCGCTCTCGCTGCCTGCGGAGCGCTGGGAGGGGCTCGGCCGCCCGGCCGGCACGGCGGGCTACCGCTTCCGCGGCGGCAAGCACGACGCCTGCAAGTCCGCCCGGCTCGACGGCGACGGCCTGCGCGCGCGTTGTCAGGGAACGGGCCTCGCGCTCCCCGTCGGCGGAGCGCTCGACGTCGTGTTCACGAGCGGCGATGCCAAGCGCTATTGCGCCCGCTTCGGCGGCACCGAGAGGCGCAACGACGCGAAGCGGCTCCGCCGCGTGGACGCCGCGAGCGCCGCCTGCCCCGAGCCCGCGCCCTGAACGCATGAGGCCCGCTGCGCCGCGGCTGCGAGCGCAGCGGGACCTTGCTGCTGCATACTCCCGGGCCATGCAGTTCGACGAGGCGACGCGCATCGAGGGCCGCGACGGCCACTATCGCGCGCTGCTCTCGCCCGAGTGGGCGGTGTGGGGACCCATGGGCGGGTACCTCGGCGCCATCGCACTGCGCGCGCTCGCCGCGGCGTCGGTGCATCCGCGGCCCGCCACGTTCGCGTGCCAGTTCCTGCGGACGGGGCGCTTCGACGCCGTCGAGATCGAGGTGGAGTCGGTGCGCGCGGGGCGGCGCTCCGAGGCGCTGCGCGCGACGGTGCTGCAGGATGGCGCGCCGCTCCTCGCCGCGGCGAGCTGGTTCGTGGCCGACGGGCTCGTCGGCTTCGAGCACGTCGAGGCGAAGCCGCCTGCGGTCCCGGCCGCGGGCGCGCTCCGTCCCTTCTCCGAGCTCGCCGACAACTACGACGACTGGTATCCGTTCTGGCGCCAGGTCGAAGGTCGCCCCGTGCGCTTCGAGCTCGAGCCCGGGCCGGCGATCTGGCACACGTGGATGCGTCTCGAAGGCGGCCCGCCGAAGGACGCGCTGCTCGACGCGGCGCGCGCCGTGCTGTGGGCGGACCTCTTCCCGTGGAACGCCGCGGCCTCGCGGCACGACTGGCCGCGGCGCTGGATCGCGCCGAACCTCGACCTCACGGTGCAGTTCCACGCGAGCGCCGTCGGCGAAGACTGGATCTTGTGCGACGGCGAGGCGCCGATCGCGGCCGACGGCCTGGTCGGAACGACGGGCCGGCTGTGGACCGCGGATGGGCGCCTCGTCGCCTCGGCCACCGCGCAGCTCTTCTGCGTGCCCAACCCGCGCTACGACGAGGAGCTGGCCGAGCGCCGCCGCGTCGAGGCGCGCATCCGCGAGGGCGCCTAGGAGGACCGCGGGCCGCTAGACTCCGCCCGCGTGTCGACCGTCCTCGTCGAGTCCGCCGCGCCCCGCGTGACGCTGGTGCGGCTGAACCGCCCGGATCGCCTCAACGCCATGTCCATCGAGCTGTGCCTCGCGCTGCGCGCCGCGCTCGAGGACGTCGGCCGGGACAACGGCTGCTCGGTCGTCGTGCTCACCGGCGAGGGCCGCGCGTTCTGCTCCGGGCTCGACCTGAAGGACCACGGCGTCATCCCGAACATCGCCGGGCTCACCGCGCCCCGCATCGGCCCCCGCGCGATGCGCGTCTACTCGCAGCTCGTGCCGGCGCTGCGCGAGACGCCGCAGCCCGTGATCGCGGCGATCAACGGGCCCGCCTACGGCGGCGGCTTCTGTCTCTCGCTCGCCGCGGACCTCCGGATCGCCGCCGAGTCGGCGGTCTTCAACAGCACCGGCATCGTGAACGGCCTCACGAGCACCGAGCTCGGGGCGAGCTGGCTGCTGCCGCGCCTCGTCGGGAGCGCGAACGCCAACGACGTGCTGCTCACGGGGCGGCGGGTCGACGCGCAGGAGGCGCTCCGCATGGGGCTCGTCTCGCGCGTCGTGCCGGACGGCGAGGTCGTCGCCGAGGCCGTCCGCATCGCCGAAGGCATGTGCAAGTTCAGCCCGTACGGGCTCCAGATGACCAAGCAGGTGCTCTGGGCCAACCTCGAGACGTCGAGCCTCGCGGCGGCGATCGAGCTCGAGGACCGCAACCAGCTCATGCTCGGGATGACCGAGAACCTGCCCGAGGCGATCCGCTCGTTCGACGAGGAGCGCGAGCCGGTCTACACCGACGAGCCGAGGCGCGACCTGTTCGGCAGGAAGGGAAGTTGATGTCGCTTCCGGAGCGCGCGTTCGCTCTCGCCGCGCTCGCCATCGCCGTCGCGTCGACGTGGCTGTCTCCCGCCGCAACGCAGGACGCGGCGCACCCGCTACGCGTCCTCGCGGCGGCGAGCCTCACGGAGGTAGTCGAACGGCTCGCCAAGGACTATCCCGGGGGTTCCGTGACGACGAGCTTCGGCGCCTCGAGCGAGCTCGCGCGCCAGATCCGCGACGGCGCGCCGGCCGACTTCTTCGTGTCGGCGAGCCCCGAGTGGGTGGACTTCCTGCGCGAGGCGGATCGCCTCGACGGCGCCGCCGTGGTGATCGCGCGCAACACGCTCGTCGCCGTGGCGCCGAAGGGCAGCGCGCTCGCCGGGGCCGCGACGAGCCCGGCTGCGTTGCTCGAGCGCCTCGCGCCCGGCGACCGCGTAGCCATCGCGGACGCCGGCGTCCCGGCCGGCGACTACGCGCGGAAGGCGCTCGCGCACGCGGGACTCCTCGCGGCGTACGAGCCGCGCCTCGTGGGGCAGAAGGACGTGCGCGCCGTGCTCCACGCCGTCGAGCAGGGCGAGCTGGTCGCGGGCTTCGTGTACGCGACGGACGCGCGCGTCGCGTCCGTCGAGCGGCTCTTCGACTTCGACGCCGCGAGCCACCCGCCGATCGAGTACCACGCCGCCGCCCTGCGCG
>DATAGA010000034.1:0-3865 GCA_036257215.1 Myxococcota bacterium | reverse complement strand
GCGCCGGATCCACGCTGTGGGCGTGACGCACAACGACGCGCACAAGGTGCACAACTGGCTGGTGGCGCCCGACGGCGGCCCGGCGCTCGTCGACTTCCAGATCGCGGGGCGTCACAGGGCGCGCACGCGCTGGTTCCAGCTGTGTGCGCTCGACGACGTGCGCCACCTCTTGAAGCACAAGCGCCGCTTCTGCCCGGCCGCGCTCACCGCGCGCGAGCGCGCGATCCTCGAGCGGCGCTCGTGGGTATCGCGCACGTGGCTGGCGACGATCAAGCCGGTGTACGTGCTCGTCACGCGCCGCGTGTTCGGCTGGCGCGACGCCGAGGGGCGCGGCGGAGCCCCGCGGTAGACTCGTTGCGATGGCGCGTCTTCCCGGCAACGAGTGGCCGCTCGTGGGCGCCGACGCGATGCGCGCGCTCGACCGCCACACGATCGAGAAGCTC
Source organism: Myxococcota bacterium (assembly GCA_036257215.1). Taxonomy (GTDB): domain Bacteria; phylum Myxococcota_A; class UBA9160; order UBA9160; family UBA6930; genus DATAGA01. The sequence goes on along the minus strand of DATAGA010000034.1, from coordinate 3,422 downwards.
GGCGTCCCGGCCGAGCTGCTGATGGAATGCGCCGGGCGGGCGGTCGCCGCGTTCGCCGAAGCGGAGCTCGCGGCCGGCGGGCGCGTGCACGTCCTGTGCGGGCCCGGCAACAACGGCGGCGACGGCCTCGTGGCGGCGCGCCACCTGCACCTGCGCGGCGTTCCGGTCGCGGTCGCGTTCGCGGGGGATCCTGGGCGCGCGAGCGGCGACGCCGCCCGCAATCTCGAGCGCGCCGAGCGGGTCGGGGTCGCGTTCGGACGCGCCCGCTTCGAGGTCGAGCCGGGGGACGTCGTCGTCGACGCGCTGTTCGGAACCGGCCTCGCGCGCGCGCCGGAAGGCGAGGCCGCCGCGCTGATCGAGCGCGCGAACGCAGCCCGCCCCCAGGCGCGCGTCGTCGCGGTGGACGTGCCCTCCGGTCTCGACGCGGACACCGGCCAGCCGCTCGGGCCCTGCATCGAGGCCGACGTCACCGTCTCGCTCGCGCTTCCCAAGCTCGGGCTTGCGCTCGAGCCGGGCCGCTCGCGGGCCGGACGGATCTTCGTCGCGAGGATCGGCATCGCCGACCACGCGCCCGGTGCGGACGCGACGGCGGGTCTGCTCACCCGCCGCGGCGCGGGGGCGCTGCTTCCGGCACGCCCGGCGAGCGGCCACAAGGGAACCTTCGGGCACGTGCTCGTCGTCGCGGGCTCGCGCGGCAAGGCCGGTGCGGCGGCGCTCGCCGCCAGCGGGGCCGCGCGCGCGGGGGCGGGGCTCGTCACCGTCGCGTGTCCCTCGAGCGTCCGGAGCGAGGTCGCCGTCCAGTGCGCGGAGGCGATGACGGTGGCCCTCGCCGAGAGCCGCGACGGCGAGCTCGCGCCCGAGGCCGTTCCCTCGCTGGTGGAGCTCGCACACGCGCGCAGCGCGCTCGCCGTGGGCCCCGGGCTCGGCCGCGGTGACGGGGTGCGCGAAGCGCTGCGCAACGCGCTCGGGGCGATCGAGCGGCCCGTGGTTGTCGACGCGGACGGCCTCGTCGCGTTCGCCGACGCGCTCGAGCTGCTGCGCACGCGCCCGGCGCCGACGATCTTGACGCCCCACCCCGGCGAGGCGGCGCTCCTGCTCGGCTCTACCGCCGACGCGCTGAACCGGGACCGGATCGGTGCCGCGCGCGCGCTCGCCGAGCGCACGGGCGCAGTCGCCGTGCTGAAGGGCGCCGCGACGGTCGTCGCCGCGCCGAATGGGCGCGTGCGCGTCAACCCGACCGGTGGTCCGGCGCTCGCGACGGGCGGGACGGGCGACGTGTTGGCCGGCGTCGCGGCCGCGCTGCTCGCGCAGGGGCTCGAGGCCTTCGATGCGGCGTCGGTCGCCGTCTATCTGCACGGGCTCGCGGGAGATCTCGTCGCCGCGGCGATCGGTCCGTCGGGCGCGCTCGCCGGGGACGTCGCCCGCCATCTCCCGCGCGCGGGCGCTCTGTTGCGAGCCGCGGCGAAGGCGAGCGACGAGCGCGCCGTGCAAGGGCCGGGGGGCGTAGATGCGCTGGCGTTCCCGGAGCGCGGCTGAGACGCGCGCGGCCGCGCGTTCGCTCGCGCGCGAGGTGGGTCCGAGCGGCGCCGTCGTGGCGCTGCGCGGCGCGCTCGGCGCGGGGAAGACCGTCTTCGCGAAGGGGCTCGCCGAAGGGCTCGGCCTCCCGCCCGAGATCCTCGCGAGCCCGACCTTCACCATCGCGCAGGAGCTCGACGCGCCGGGCGGGCTGCGCCTCGTGCACGCCGACCTCTTCCGCGTGGAGAGCGCGGCCGAGCTCGAGGCCGCCGGGTGGCTCGACTGGCTCGCGCCCGGGACGCTCCTCGCCGTCGAGTGGGCCGACCGCTGGCCCGACGAGCTCCCGTCCGACCGGCTCGACATCGAGCTGCGGCGCGAGACGGGCGGGGAGGGCAGCGAGCGCGAGCTCGAGGCGCGCGCGCTCGGTCCCGCAGCCGCGGCGCTCCTCGCGCGCTGGCAGGCGCGGCGCGAATCGGGCGGCGTCGGAGCGCCGTAGAGCGCTCGCGCGCACGGTGCACGCTCAGCGCGGCCGCGGCAGCCACGCCTCCACCCGCCGGACGAGCTCGTCGAGCAGCTCGCGCGGCGCGACGCCCGGCGGCGGGTCGAGGATGCACTGGAGAATGGTCGACGTGACGAGGTTGATCAGCAGGTGCAGACCCGCGTCCGACAGCTCGCGCGCGAGCGTGCCGCCCGCGCGGCGGCGCACCTCCTGCGAGAGCTCGAGCAGCCGCGCGCCCACGGCCTCGACGGGCGCAAGCTCGCGCGTGTAGGGCACCTGGTAGACGAACACGGCGACGAGCTCGCGCTCGCGGGACACGATCTCGTGGATGCGCTCGATCCAGAGCCGCACCGCGTCCTCGCCGCCGGCGGCCATCACCTCGTCCGCCGCCTCGGCGAGTCGGGCGAGCACGCGCTCGACGAGGCGCTCGGCCACCTGCGCCACGATCGCGTCCTTCCCCGGGAAGTACTCGTAGAGCGAGGCGATGTTCACCCCGGCGCGCTCGGCGATGTGGTTCGTCGTGGTCTCGGCGTAGCCGCGCCGGGCCAGGAGCCCAGCACAGGCCTCGACCAGCGCGTCGAAGGTCTCGCGCGAGCGCCGCTGCGAGGGGCGCTTTCTCGGTGAGAAGTCGAGGGGTTGCCGGACCGTGGCCACGCGCGAAAGCGGCTCCCGACGAAATCCGAGTAATCAAAGCAATTACTTGGATTATACTCCAGGGCGCGCCGAGGAGGTGCGTCCATGAACGCGAGCCCCGAGAGCGGGCGGCTGGCCCGCTGGCGCAGCCGGATCGCCGCCGAGATCGAGGGGGCGGGCGGCCGTCACGACGAAGTCGAGATCTACGGCGGCCCGCCCGGCGACCCCGGGCTGACGGGCGGCCCGACGAGCCTCTCCTGGGAGATCCACGGCGACCTCGCGACGATCTCGGTCGCCGGGACGGCCGCGATCTTGATGGAGCTGCTGCACCCCTCCGTCATGGCGGGCGTCTTCGACCAGTCGTCCTACCGCACCCAGACCGAGCGGCGCGCGCGCAACACGCTCGGCTACGTGCTGCGCACGACCTTCGGCAGCACCGCCGCGGCGACGCGCGTGATCGAGGGGGTGAAGCGCGTGCACGGTCGCATCGAGGGCGCGCGTCCCGACGGCATGCCGTACCGGGCGCTCGACCCCGAGCTCATCGCCTGGGTGCACACGTGCATCCCGTGGGCGCTGATGAACGCCTACGACCGCTACCGCCGGCCGCTCTCCGGCGAGGAGAAGGACCGCTACCTGCGCGAGCAGGCGCCGATCGGGCGCATGGGCGGGGCCGAGCGCGTGCCGGAGAGCGTCGCGGAGCTGGAGGAGTACGTGGCCCGCATGCGGCCGCGGCTGGCGTGGACCGAGCAGACGCTCGGCTTCCTGGACTTCGTCG
>DATAGA010000019.1:0-20573 GCA_036257215.1 Myxococcota bacterium | reverse complement strand
ACACGGGGACGCCGACCCTCGTCGCGTCGGCCGCCTCGCCCACGCCGTTGACGACGTGGTCGATCGTGCCGGCGCTCAGGTTGACGGTCATGATGTGGTGCAGCTCGACGCCGGGCCGCTCCGGCACCTCGAAGCCGTTCTCGGTGTGGATGGACGGCTTGTTCTGGTTGAAGACGTACACGCCCCCACCATACAGGGTGTGGGTCTTCACCTCGTCGCCGACCTTGTAGCCGGCGTAACCCTCGACGCTGCCGTTCATCCAGTCCGCCTGCGTCGGTGGGTCGTACGGCAGCTCGTTCTGGTAGAGGATGGTCAGCCCGCGCTCGCCGTTCCACACGGTGTTGTACCGCTGGAAGTGCTCCACGAAGAGCCCGGTGGCCGTCACGTCGTCGCCGTTGATGACGACGCCGTACCGCCCCGTGTTGGTGTTCCACCGCTCGGTGTCAGTGAAGCCCTCGACGCCGTGGTCGCCGCGCCACACCCAGGTGTGGTCGATCAACACGTTGTCGCTGTTGACCTCCAGCGCGACGTTGGTCTTGCCCACGTGCGGGCCGCCGACCCGGAAGTACACGTCGTTGAGCGTGGTCGGGTTGCTCGGCGAGCTCAGGCCGAAGCCGTGCTTCTGGCCGACCCGCAGCAGCACTGGCGACTCCTCGAGTCCCGCGTCGATCGTGATCCCGGCGACGATCACGCCGGGCACGTCGGCAACGTTCAGCGGGGTCGACCCGTTCACCGCGGTCAGCGTGGCGTGCCCGAGTCCGAGAACCACGGTGTTGGGACGCGAGACCTCGATGCTGCGGGCGATGTCGTACACGCCGGGGGTGAGCAGCAGGTGCTTGCCGAGAGCCAGCGCCGGGTTGATCCTCAGTACGGAGTCACCCGGCCTCGCGACATGGAAGTCGGAGAGCGGGATCGTGCGGCCTGGCGTCAACCCGTTCGCCCACGAGATCCCGCTGGTGTTCCTCTGGGCAGAGGGCACGCGGACCTGGTACCTGCCGTTGGCGTCCACGCAGAGGTACGGCTTCTCGCGGCTCAACGGGGTCGTCTCCAGCGTGGTGTACGGCGGGCTCGGGAACGCCGAGTCCTCCGGCGCGCCCGCGACGCCCGCGAAGACCTGGTTCCACACGCCGTTGGACCAGCCGGCGATCTCGCTGTTGCGGGTCAGCCACTGCTGCTGCGAACCGTTCGTGACGGAGGGCAGGCGGGAGTCGGCGATGAAGCCGCCGCTGGCGTACCGCGGGCCAGCCGTGCAGTAGTCCATCAGCGACAGCTTGCCGCCGCCGATGTTCATCCGGCGCAGCGACACCGCCTGGGAGACTGCCCAGAAGTTCGCCGACGCTCGGCACCCGTCCTGGCCCCGCGCGTGGATGTTGAGCGAGAGGTTGGAGAGGGTGCGCCAGAAGTTGACCAACGCGAGGCAGTTGTTGGTGCCGCCTTTCTCGAGGCAGCGGTTGTACACCTCGACCTTGCCGTTGATCACGACGTCGGTCGGCGAGGCACCGAGGCCGGCGATTTCGGTGTAGTAGCCGACCTTGATCTGCAGCGGCTGCTCAGTGGTGCCGTACGTGCCCGGCTTGAACAGGAACGTGTACCGGTTGGTGCCCATCTCGCTGTCGACCTGGGCGGCGTGCGTGGCGTCGAGCGTCGTCTGGATCCGACTGACCGGCATGCTCGGATCGAAGATCGTGACGCTCGGCCCGAAGATCGACGTGGGGCTCGCGGGCGGTGGTGCGGCCACCGAGGTGGTCTCGGTCGCTGCGGTGACTGTCGCCAGTAGGAGGCCGAGCGCGAGAGCGCGGCCGGTGAGTCTGCGGATACCGCGGCTGTGCGTCATGCGGTTCGTCCCGCTGCGCGAATTTCGTTCGAGTCGTGGAGGAAGGGGACGGGACGTTTCTACCCGGCGAATCGACTCCGCGCCATGACCGGACGGGGCACGCGCGTCTGGACCGTTGCGATATTCCGTCCATCAGCGCGGATTCCGCTTGTGGGGGATGGCCCGCTCGTCCATTCTGGGTTTCCCCTAGCCCGCGCTCATGGACGAGGTGCGTTGGCGGCCCCCGACACAGCGTCCCCGCAGCCTGACTCCGCCGACGGCGGCGAGCAGACTTGGCCTTCTCCTCCCCGGCAGGCCGGCGAGGCCGTGCGCGGCGACGCCGCGCGCTGGTCCCTCATGAGCGGGCCCGCGGTGGAGCGCATCGGCGGCGGCTGATGTGCGGGGCCCCGATCGCGTTGGCGGCAGGCCTGGCCGCTCTACTCGGCCTCGGCCACGCGATGGCGGGGGACACGCCGCTCGCCGCGGGGCACGGCTCGCTCGCGTCGGCGCCGCCGCTCGGACAGCCGCTCCCTCAGCCGCCGCGCTGGGTCGTGCCCGGGCTGCGCGCGCCGATTCCGACGAACCGGTGGTGGTCCTCGCTCGTCGCCCTGCCGTTCTCGGAGCGGCAGTACCCGCATCCGCTCGCGGTGGCCGCACGCGCGGAAGGGCTGCAAGTGCGCTACCCGGGCCCGTCGATCCGCGCGAACGAGCACTGCATCTGCGGCTGGATGGACTTCGAGCCGCCGCTCGACCTCGTCCTCGGGCACAGCGCAGTCGCTCGCTTCACCGCGGCGCGACTCGCTGACTACAGCGACTGGTTCGTCACCGCCCGCTTCGAAGCCGACGCCCAGCCGGACGCCGCGTTCGACGTCAGCTACGGGCACGGCTCGCCGTTCGTGTTCGCCTCGTACCGGGGCGGGGATCCGACGGTCGCGTTCACCACACCGCCCGAGGTGTTCCATCGCAGTCCCGGCGGCAACGTGCTCGGGGTGTGCCACGACGGGCGCTGCTACGTGCTGGCGGGGCCGGCGGGCTCCCACTGGTCCGGCCTCGATCAGCGGGTCCTGCGCAACCACCTCTCCGGACCCGGACCCTTCGCGTTGGGTCTCCTGCCCGACGGCCAGCGCGAGGACGCCGTCGCGCTCTTCACCCGGTACGCGTTCACGCACGTCGTCGATACCCGGGTCGAGTGGTCCTACGACGCCCCCAGTGCCCGCGTCCGCGCGCGCTTCCACTACGGGCTGGAATCGCACGACGGCGGCGAGCCCGGAACGTTGTTCGCGCTCTACCCGCACCAGCGCGCCGCGCGCGTCGACGCCGCGGACGGCTCCGAGCTCGGGACGTACGAGTCGGTCCGCGGGCGCATGTCGCTGCGCGCAGGGCGTGGCTTCACGCTCGAGTCGACGTTTCCGGGCGTGCTGCCGGGTCTCCCCGTGCTGCCCGGCACGGACGTGGAGGCGCTGCGCGCGCTCGTGAGAATGGAGGCGCCGCAGGGGTCGGGCGCGCGCGACACCTATTGGGCCGGCAAGTTCCTCGGGCGCGTCGCTGCGCTCCACGGCCTCGCGCGCCAGCTCGGCCTCGACGCCGAGGGCGAGGTCCTCGAGGGCAGGCTCCGGTCGGCGCTCGAATCGTGGTTCCGCGCGGACCTCGACCTCGCCGATCCCGCCACGGGCGGCGCCTTCTTCTACGAGCCGACCTGGGGCACGCTCATCGGCTATCCGGGCAGCTACGGCTCGGAGACGAGCCTCAACGACCACCACTTCCACTACGGCTACTTCCTGCGCGCCGCGGCGGAGCTCGGCCGGCGCGACCGCGCCTGGATCTCCGACGACGGCTACGGCCCGTTCCTGGACCTGCTGATGCGCGACATCGCGGACCCGCGCCGCGACGACCCGAAGTTCCCGTTCCTGCGCCACTTCGACCCGTACGCCGGTCACTCCTGGGCCTCCGGCGACGGCGTCGCGGGGGACGGGAACAACCAGGAGTCGTCGTCGGAGGCGATGGCGGCCTGGACCGGGCTGATCCTGCTCGGAGAGCTGCGCGGCGACACCGCGCTCCGCGATCTCGGCATCTACCTCTACACGAGCGAGCTCCAGGCCATCGAGGCCTACTGGTTCGACGTGACGGGCGAAAACCATCCGCCGGACTATCCCGCCGCCGTCGTTCCGATGATCTGGGGGGGCAAGGGCGCCTACGGAACCTGGTTCTCCGGCGAGCCGGAGCACCTGTACGGCATCAACTGGCTGCCGTTCCACGGCGGCTCGCTCTACCTGGGGCGTTGGCCCGACTACGCAGCGCGCGCCTACGACGCGCTAATGCGCGCGCGCGGCGGGGCGCCGTGGAAGACGTGGGCCGACCTCGTGGTCATGTACCGGGCTCTCTCCAACCGCGGAGACGCGCTGCGCCAGTGGAACGTCCTCGGCTCCACGCTCGAGCCGGAGGCCGGCAACTCGCGCGCGAACGCCCTTCACTGGATCTCGACGTTCGGCCTCGCCGGCTACGTGGACCGCAGCGTCCAGGCCGACAGCCCGCTCTACGCGGTGTTCCGCAACGAGTCGCGACGGACCTACGTGGCCTACAACGCGGCCGCTGCGCCCCGCACGGTGCACTTCTCCGACGGCACGAGCCTCGTGGCCGCGCCGGGTGCGCTGGCGGTGAAGCAGGCGGCGGTGCCGCCGTAGAAGCGCGACGCGAGTGCTGCTGCGCTCAGAGCGCCTCGAGCAGCCGGACCAGGTCCGCCTCGTCGTTGTAGAAGTGGGGCGAGGCGCGCACGCCGCCGCGGCGCGCGACGACGAATACGCCCGCTGCGCGGAGGCGCGCGGCGGTGTGGCGGGGCGGCTCGTCGCGCCACGCGAACGACACGACGCCGGACGTCTCCCCGGGACCGCGCGGGGAGAGCACCGACGCGCCGCGCTCCTCGAGACCCCGCACCAGCCGGTCGGTGAGCGCCTGGACGCGCTCCCAGATCGCGTCGACGCCGAGCTCGAGCAGGAGCTCGATCGCCGCGCCGAGCGCGAAGATGCCGGGCACGTTCGGCGTGCCCTCCTCGAAGCGGCCCGCGCCGGGCTGCAGCTCGAGGTGGAGCCGGTCGTAGTCCGCGTTGTCGACGACGCTGCGCCAGCCGACGATGCGCGGCGAGAGGCGGCCCAGCGCGCGCCGCGAGCAATAGAAGACGCCGCAGCCCTCGACGGAGAGCAGCCACTTGTGCCCGTCCGCCGAGAGGAAGTCGACCCCGCACGCCTCCACGTCGATCGGGATGACGCCCACGCTCTGGATCGCGTCCACGCAGAACAGCACGCCGCGCTCGCGGCAGAGCCTGCCGAGCGCCTCGAGGTCGCAGCGGAAGCCGCTGCCGAACTGGACCGAGGAGAGCGCGAGCAGGCGGACACGCGGGTCGCGCAGCGCGTCCGCGACGAGCTCGAACGGGAGCCGGCCCGACTCGCTCGCGAGCGTGACCGTCTCGACGCCGCGCTCTCGCAGCCACCACCACGGGTACACGTTCGAGGGGTACTCGAGGTCGCAGCCCACCACCTTGTCGCCGGGCCGCCAGTCGAGACCCGCGGAGACGAGCCCGAGCCCCTCGGTCGTGTTCTTCACGAACGCGATCTCGTCGGACTGCGCGCCGAGGAGGGCCGCCGCCCGGCCGCGCGTGCGCTCGACCTCGGCGTCCACGGCCTCGCCGTAGCGGAACGCGCCGCGCGCGAGGAACTCGGCCGTGAAGCGCTGGAGCGCGTCGCGCACGCGGGTCGAGATCGGCGCCACTCCGGCGTGGTTCAGGTACGCGAGCTCGCGCGTCACCGGGAACAGCGCCCGCGTCCCCGCCCAGGATCGGTCGTCGGTGTGCGCGAGGCTCGCCATCGCTCAGCGGCGCGGCGCGCCCACCTCGTCGCGCAAGAAGGCCCGCACCGCTTCCGTGAAGCGGTCGTTGCGGTCGCCCGCCACCATGTGACCCGCGCCCGAGACGTCGACGTAGCGCGCGTGCGGGACGAGCTCGAGGAAGTGGCGCGCGCCCTCCTCGCTCAGCAGGTCCGACAGTCGCCCGCGTACGAGCAGGGTCGGCACGCGCAGCGCGCGCGACGCCGCGTCCAGGCGCGCGGGGATGCCCGCGTTGGCGAGGCGCGGGCGATCGCGCGCCATGAAACGCGGGTCCCAGTGCCAGCGGAGGCGTCCGTCGTCACCGCGGCGCAGGTTCTTCTCGAGCCCGCCGAGGTCGCGTGGGCGCTCGCGCTGCGGGAGGTACGACGCCACGGCGTCGGCCGCCTCCTCGAGGCTCGCGAAGCCGTCGGGGCGGGCCGTCATGAAGTGGATGATGCGCTCGGCCCCCGCGAACTCGAAGCGCGGCGCGATGTCGACCAGGACCAGGGCGCGCGCCGGCGCGCCGCCGAGCCCGACCGCGAGGAGCGACGCGATGCCGCCGAGCGAGGCACCGACGAGGACGGGCGGGGCCGCGAATCCGCGCGCGAGGACGCCGACGTCGGCGGCGAACGCCTCGAACGCGTAGTCGCCGTCCGGCGCCCAGCCGCTCTCGCCGTGGCCGCGCAGGTCGACGGCGACGGCGCTCCAGCCGTCCTCCGCGAGCGCGCGCGCGGTGCCGCCCCAGGCGTGGCGGGTCTGGCCGCCGCCGTGCAGCAGGACGACCGGCGGCGCGCCTTCGCCGCCCCACACCTGCGCGCGTAGGGGGAGACCGCCTTCCCGCGAGAGCTCCACGGTCACCCCGTCCGCGCGCGCCGGCCGCATGGCCGCGAACCTAGCGGAGGCCGCCGCGCGGACCGGCCGCCCGACCCTTGCGCGGCGCCCTCGATCCGGAGTAGGCTTGCCCAACCAACCGGTTGGTTGGGACATCGGCCCGGTCCGCGCCCGGTCCGTGCGAAGGAGGGTTCCGTTGGCTCTGCGCAGCTCCGCCTCCGTGCTCGGCCGCGTGGTCTGGCGCGCCGTCTCCAACAGCGTGCGCGCCCGCGTGGGGCGCTTCCGGAGCTGGCCCAACGACGCGCTGCTGCTCGACGAGCCGCTCGCGCTCGCCGAGCAGAAGACCGACCGGCTGCGGCGCATCTACTCGAACGCGCTGCGCGACGCCTGGGACGGCCCCGCCCTCTTCCGCCAGGCGATCGCCACCCACGGCGGGATCCAGCTCTCGCGCGAGAAGCGCGTCGCCCTCTCTCACCCCTTGACGATGCTCATGTGGGGAGAGCTCGCCGCGTGGATCGTCGCCGCCGAGCTCGCAGAGCGGCTCGAGGACCCGGACGCGCGGCTCGCCGCGTCGGCCCAGGTGTTCGACGAGGCGCGCCACTTCTACACGCTGCGCGACTACGTGGCGGCGCTCCACGTGCCGGTGCCGAAGCTCGACCCCTACTTCGCGATCGGCGCGCGCCGGCTCCTCGCGACCAGCGACCTCACGGTGAAGCTCTTCGCCATGCAGCTCCTCGCCGAGGGCACGGCCATGGCGATCTTCCGCTTCCTCGTGGACGCGAAGATCGAGCCGGTGCTCAGCGAGCTGCTCCCGTACATCGAGAAGGACGAGGCGCGCCACGTCGGGCTCGGCGTGCTCCACCTGCCCGAGCGGCTGGCGAAGCTCCCGCGCAAGGAGCTGCTGCGGATCCGCGACGTCACCTACGGCATCGGCGACCTCTTCGGCGCGACGCAGATCCGCTACGCGAAGCACTACGCCACTCTCGGCGCCGATCCGCGCGACCTGATCCGCGGCGCCGACAAGATGCTGCACGAGCTCTCGCAGAAGATCGGACCGATCCCGGGCACCGACCTCCACTTCTTCCCCACCAACCCGACGAAGTCGCCGACCTACGAGGCCAACCTCGACCTCGTGCTGCCGCGGCCCGGCAAGGAGTCGCGCTGGCTGGGGCGCGCGCTGCGCTTCACGATCGAGCTCGGCGCGCGCGTGCTGCCGGCGTAGCGCGGCGGGGGGGTACGAGACGCCGTGGCGGAAGCGATCGGCGACGCGCCCAGGCAGCGCATCCTCGGCGCCGCGCTCGAGCTCATGGCCGAGCACGGCTACGAGGGGATGAGCCTGCAGCAGGTGGCGGACCGGGTCGGGCTGCACAAGAGCTCGCTGTTCCACCACTTCCCGAGCAAGGAGGAGCTCGCCCGCGAGGTGTTCCGCGGCGTGGCCGAGGAGCTGCTGAAGCGCGTCGAGCCGCTGCTCGCGGAGGACCCGCCGCGGCTCGAGTCGCTGCTGCGGGCGAACGACGCGAGCGTCGACCACTTCGCGGCGGAGCCCGCCGCGGCGCGCCTCCTGCTGCGGCTCATGGTGACGTCGCGCGGCGAGCGCAGCGGCCCGTTCCACACGCCGCCCGGCGAGCCCGACCCGATCGTCCAGCTGCTCGCGAGCCTCGGGCGCTGGCTCGCGCGCGCCCGCGCCGCCGGCGTGATCCGGCACGTACCCGTGCGGCACACCGTGCTGAACCTGATGGGTCTCGTGCTCTTCTACCCGGGCGTGGCGCACCACATCCCGCCGTCGCTCCTCGGCGCGGACCCGCGCTCGGCCGCGATGGTCGACTCGCGCAAGCGCGAGCTGCGCGCGCTGATCGCGGCCGCTCTCGCGCGGCGCTGACCCGCTACGCGCCCTCCTTCTCGAGCGCGACCAGCAGCTCGGCGGCCGCGCGTTCGCCCGACTCGAGCGCGCCCTCCATGTACCCGAAGTACTCGCGCGCCGTCTCGCTCCCCGCCCAGTGCAGGCGCCCGACCGGCGCGCGCAGGGCTGCGCCGAAGGGAGCCAGCGTCCCCACGGTCGCGAAGCCGGCGGAGCAGCCGCCCGTGTAGGGCTCGGCGGTCCAGTCCTGCTCGAGGTATTCCGCGGGGCGCAGGGCCTCGGGGCCCAGGAAGCCCGCGAGCTGGCCGAGCACCGCGAGGCGGCGCGCCTCGGGCGCGCGCGCCCCCCACGCGCGCGCGGGCGCGCCCTCGATGAAGCCCACGAGCGCCGGAGGACCGCCGGGCTTCGTGGCGTCGAGCGCGAAGCCCACCGGACCGCCGTCGCTGATCAGCTCGCCGGAGAAGCCGTCGTCGCGCCAGAACGCCTTCTCGTAGACCGCGATGCACTTGATCGCGGCGCCCATCGGAAAGCGTTCCGTCAGCGCGGTACGCGCCGCCGGGAGCGCGGGCGCGTACTCGATGCGGCCGGCCAGGAGCGGCGGCATCGCGACGAGCGCTCGCGCTGCGCGGACGACCCCGGCGTCCGTCTGCGCCTCGACCCCCAGCGCGCTCTGCTCCAGCCGGCGCACCGCCGCGCCGAGGACCACGCGATCGCCCAGCCGCGCGGCGAGGCCGAGCGAGAGGGCCTGGGCGCCCTGCACGAAGTAGCCCTGCTGCGAGCCGTTCTCGATCGCGAGCATCCGCGCGAATCCGCCCGCCGTCGCGAGGTACTGCATGAGGCTCAGGAGCGACATCTCCTCCGCCTCGGCGCCGAACGTCATCCGAACGGTGTGTCGGAGCAGCGCGTGCGCGTCGCGATGGAGGAACCAGCTGCGCCGGAATCGATCCTCCACGGTGGAGGCGTCGAGGCGCGCCGCGCCGCGGGCGGTCCACGGCTCGGCGCCCGGCACGCGCCGCGCGAGCCGGTCGAGCCCGCGCAGGGCGAGCTGGAGCTGGAGGAGCGCGAGCGGAGGGAGCGGCGGCACGGCTCCCGCGTAGCTGCCGCGGCGCTCCCCGATCTCGAGCCACTTGCGCCCCGCGTGCGGAGTCGGCGCGACCTCGATCGCGAGCGAGGCGGCGAGCCGCGCGAGTCGCTCCTGCCCCGCGCCGATGTACTGAGCGCCGAGGTCGAACGTCGCGCCGCCGGCCACGCGGCCGAGCGTGCGCCCGCCCACGCGCTCGCGCGCCTCGAGGACCGTGACGGAGCGCCCCGCCGACGCGATCGCGCACGCGGCCGAGAGGCCGGCGAGGCCGGCTCCGACGACCAGGACCTCTGCGTCTCGGGCGAGCGCGCTACCGCTCACTCGTAGAAGCGGTCGGGCACCGCGCAGAGCGCGGCGTAGATGCCGAGCGCGAGGCCGCCCGCGAGCCCGACCCAGGGGCTCACGTCGGGAAAGATCCACGAGACGACGAGCGGACCCGCCGCGGCAAAGAGCACGAGCACCGAGTACGCGACGACGTGGGTGCGCAGCTCGTGCCCGAGCCTCGCGACGAAGCCGCGCCCCTCGCTCCGCCCTGCCGTCTCCTCTCCGCCGTCGCGCGCCACACCCGCTCCTTCGACACACCATAGCGGCCCGCGCCGGGCGCGCCGCGGAACGACGTGGTACCCCTGTCGAGCGGCGTGCCCGGCGCCGCGATGCTGGAGAGCCGTGTCCACGCCCCCCGTGGAGAGCGCCGCAGTCGACGCCGAGCAGGTCCGCGGCCCGCACCCGCCCGGGTTCGTCTCCTTCTTCATCGACCGGCCCGTCTTCGCGACCGTCGTCGCGGTCCTCATCACGCTCGGCGGCGCGATCTCCATCCCGCTTCTCCCCGTCTCGCAGTTCCCGCCGATCGTGCCTCCGACGGTGCAGGTGTCCGCGACCTACACCGGAGCGAGCGCCGACGTCGTCGAGCGCACGCTCGCGCTGCCGATCGAGGAGCAGGTGAACGGCACCGAGGGCATGCTCTACATGGCCTCGACGAGCGCGAACGACGGACAGATGAGCCTCACCGTCACGTTCGCGCTCGGACGCGACCCCGACATCGCGGCCATCAACGTGAACAACCGCGTGGCCGTCGCGGAGCCCCGGCTGCCGGAGGAGGTGCGCCGCTTCGGCATCACCGTCCGCAAGCAGTCCCCCGACCTCACCATGGTCGTGAACCTGCTCTCGCCGGACCACTCGCGCGACGCCACGTTCCTCTCGAACTTCGCGCTCATCAACGTGCTCGACGCGCTGAAGCGCGTGCCCGGCGTCGGCGAGATCGGCATCTTCGGCGAGCGCCGCTACGCGATGCGCATCTGGCTCGACCCGGAGCGGCTCGCGAAGCTCGAGCTCGCCGCCGCCGACGTGATCGCCGCCGTGCGCGACCAGAACGCGCAGATCGCGGCCGGCAAGGCGGGCGCGCCGCCCGCGCCGACGGGGCAGGAGCTCGAGATCCCGTTCATCACGCACGGGCGGCTCTCGACGGAGCAGGAGTTCCGCGACATCGTCGTGCGGGCCGAGCCCGACGGCACGCTGCTCCGGCTCGGCGACGTCGCGCGCATCGAGCTCGGGGCGCAGAGCTACAGCGGCTTCACCCGGCTCTCGGGCCAGCCGACCGTCACGATGGGCGTCTTCCAGCTGCCAGACGCGAACGCGCTCGAGGTGTCGGGCGCGGTGCGGGCCGAGCTCGCGCGCCTCGCGGAGCGCTTCCCGCCCGGCGTCGCGTGGATGGTCCGCTACGACCCGACGCGCTTCGTGGCCGAGTCCATCCGCGAGGTGGTCGAGACGCTCGTCGCCGCGATGGTCCTCGTCTTCCTCGTCGTCTACGTGTTCCTGCAGGACTGGCGCACGACGCTGATCCCCGCGGTCACGATCCCGGTCTCCCTGCTGGGGACCTTCGCGGTCCTGAACGCCCTCGGTTTCTCGATCAACACGATCACGCTGTTCGCGCTCGTGCTGGCGATCGGCCTCGTGGTCGACGACGCCATCGTGGTGGTCGAGAACGTGGCGCGCCTGCTCGGCCGCGGGCTCTCGCGCCGCGAGGCCGTGCGCCGCTCGATGGGCGAGGTGACGAGCGCGATCGTCGCGGCCACGCTCGTGCTCGGCGCGGTGTTCGTGCCGGTCGCGTTCCTCCCGGGCACCACGGGCCTGCTGCTGCGACAGTTCGGCGTGGCGGTCACGGTCGCCGTGCTGATCTCGCTGCTCAACGCGCTCACGCTCTCGCCCGCGCTCTGCGCGCTCTGGATGCGCGCCGAGAGCCACCGCAAGGGCCGCTTCTTCCGCGGCTTCGACCGCGGCTTCGGAGGGCTGCTCCAGGCGTACGACCGGGGCGTGCGCAGGCTGCTGCCCCGCCGCGGTCTGGTGCTCGCCGTGTTCGCGGCCCTCGTCGTCGCGACGCTCGTCCTCTTTCGCGCGGTGCCGACGGGCTTCATTCCGGACGAGGACCAGGGCTACTTCATCACGAGCTTCCAGCTGCCGGACGGCGCGTCGATCGAGCGCACGCTCGAGGTCGCCAAGGAGGTGGAGCGGATCCTGCTCGGGACGCCGGGCATCGTCGGCACGAACCTCTTCGGCGGCTTCGACGCCCTCACCGGCACCTCCCCCTCGAACGTCGGCAGCGTGTTCGTGACGCTCGCGCCCTGGGACGAGCGCGGCGCCGAGGGGCTCTCGCTGGACGCGATCTTCGCCCGCGTGCGGCCGCAGCTCGCGGCGATCCCGGGCGCGCGCGTCTTCGCGCTCAACCCGGCCCCGATCCGCGGGCTCTCGCGCACGGGCGGCTTCGAGCTCATGCTGCAGGACCGCGCCGGCGGCTCGCTCGGCGAGCTCGCCGCCGTGGCGAACCGCGTCGTGCAGGCGGCGGAGCAGAGCCCCGAGCTGCAGAACGTCTTCACCACGTTCCGCCCGAGCACGCCGCAGGTCCTGGTCCAGGTCGACCGCTCGAAGGCGCGCGCGCTCGGCGTTCCGGTGAGCGACGTGTTCGAGACGCTGCAGGTCTTCCTCGGCGGCCTCTACGTGAACGACTTCGACCGCTTCGGGCGGCTGTTCCGCGTCTTCGCGCAGGCGGAGGGCGAGCTGCGGACGCGGCCCGAGGACGTGCAGCGCCTCTGGGTGCGCTCCGATCGCGGCGAGATGATCCCGCTCTCGACGCTCGCGCAGCTCGAGCGCGGGGTGGGCCCGCGCGACGTGTCGCACTACAACGTCTACCGCTCGGCGCGGATCCAGGGGGAGCCGGCGCCCGGCTGGTCCTCGGGGGAGGCGCTCGACCGGATGGAGGCGATCGCGCGCGAGCAGCTGCCGGAGACGATGTCGTTCGAGTGGACCGGGACCGCCTACCAGGAGCGCCAGGCGGGGCGCGAGGCGCAGCTCGTGCTGGGCCTCTCGCTGCTCGTCGTGTTCCTCTTCCTCGCCGCGCAGTACGAGAGCTGGAGCCTCCCGTTCGTCATCATGCTCGCCGTCCCGCTGGCCTTCCTCGGCGCGCTCGGGGCGCAGGCGCTGCGCGGACTCGCGAACGACCTCTACGGCCAGATCGGCCTCGTCACGCTGATCGGCCTCGCGAGCAAGAACTCGATCCTCATCGTCGAGTTCGCCAAGCGGCGGCGCGAGGAGGGCGCGAGCCTCGTCGACGCGGCGCGCGAGGCGGCCGAGATCCGGTTCCGGCCCGTCCTGATGACGGCGCTCGCGTTCATCCTCGGCGTCGTCCCGCTCGTCGTGGCCACCGGCGCAGGGGCCGCGGCGCGGCGCTCGCTCGGGACGGCGGTGTTCGGCGGCATGCTCGTCGCGACCGCGCTGACGCTCGTCCTCGTGCCGGCGCTGTACGTGATCGTCCAGGGCGCCTCCGAGGCGCTCGGCCGCCGGACGCGACGCGAGGTCGTGCGGTGAACGCGCGCACGCTCGCTGCGGCGGCCGCCCTGCTCGCCGGCCTGGCGTGTGGGCGCGAGCCGCCTTCCGCGCCGCCGCCGCCCGAGGTCGTCGTCGCGCGCGCGCGGGTCGGCACCGTGCCGGACCGGCGCGAGTTCGTCGGGCAGGTGCGCGCGGTCAACGAGATCCAGGTGCGCGCGCGCGTGCGCGGGTACCTCGTCGAGCGGCGCTTCGTCGAGGGCGCGGCCGTCGCCGCGGGCGACGTGCTGTTCCGGATCGACCCGAGCGCGTACGAGGTGGCGCTCGCGGAGGCGCGCGGGCAGCTCGGCGAGGCGCTCGCCTCGGCGGAGCGGACCGCGCGCGACTACGAGCGCGCGGTGGAGCTGCGCGCGCAGAACGTGCTGAGCGAGTCGGCGCTCGACGCGCGGCGCGCCGAGCGCGACGCGGCCCGCGCCGGGGTTTCGAGCGCTCGGGCCGCCGTCGCGGCCGCGGAGCTCGACCTCTCCTGGTGCACCGTGCACGCGCCCATCGCGGGTCGGATCGGCCTCGCGCAGGTCGACGTCGGCAGCCTCGTCGGCGAGTCGGGCCAGGACACGGTGCTCGCGCGCATCGTGCAGATCGACCCGGTGCACGTCTACTTCTCGCCTCCCGAGCTCGCGCCGCTCGGCGCGGGCGCCGGCCCGCCGCCGCCGATCGGCGTCGAGCTGCGGCTCGGCGACGGGACGCCGTACCCCGAGCGCGGCCAGCTCGACTTCGTCGACCCGACCGTCGACCCGACGCGCGGCACGGTCACCGCGCGCGCGCTGGTGCCGAACCCGACCGGTGCGCTCAAGCCCGGTCAGTTCGTGCGCGTCGTGGCCGTGCTGCCCGACGTCCCCAACGCGCTGCTCGTCCCGGAGCGCGCCGTGCTCGAGGAGCAGGGCGGGAGCTACGTCCTCGTCGTGAAGCCCGACGACCTCGTCGAGTACCGCTCCGTGCGGCCCGGGCCGAGCCACGAAGGCCTGCGCCGCGTGATCGAGGGTCTCGCCGCGGGCGAGCGCGTCGTAGTCGACGGCGTGCAGAAGGCGCGGCCGGGGACCCGGGTGGTGCCGCGCGAGGCCGACGCCCCGGCCCAGGTCACCGGCGGCGCGGGGGCGAGTCGCTAGATTCCACCGCCGAGGGGGGATTCCACTGCGCCGTTCGATCGCCCGCCGCTTCCTCGCTACGACGGGCTGGGAGCCCGAGGGCTCGCGGCCCGCGTCGCCGCGCTACGTGCTCATCGCTGCACCCCACACGTCGAACTGGGACCTCGCCTACCTGCTCGCGCTGGCGGAGAGCTTCGACGTGAGGATCTCGTGGTTGGGAAAGCACACGCTCTTCCGCCCGCCGCTCGGCGCGCTGATGCGCAGCGTCGGCGGGATCCCGGTCGTGCGGCACCAGCGCGGCCAGCTCGTCGCGTACGCCACGAAGCTCTTCGCGGAGCGCGCCGAGCTCGCGCTGGCCGTGCCCGCCGAGGGCACCCGCTCCCGCGCGGAGTACTGGAAGTCGGGCTTCTACCACATCGCGCGCAGCGCCGGCGTGCCGATCGTGTGCGGGTACCTCGACTACGCGCGTCGCCGCGGCGGCTTCGGCTTGAGCTTCGAGCCGACGGACGACTTGCGCGCCGACATGGACCGCGTCCGCGCGTTCTACGCGGACAAGGTCGGGCGCTACCCCGCGTGCTTCGGCCCGGTGCGGCTGAAGGAAGAGGGCTGAGCCCCTCCCCTAACTCGCCACCGTCCAGGCGAGTGCGGCCAGGACCACCCAGCAGGCGGCCCCGAGCACTGCGCCGAGCGCCGTGCCGCGCGCAGGCGCGAGCGCCTCGCGGGTCGCCCACTCGCCGACTGCAACGCTCCCCGCGCGCGGCCCCGGGCTTCGCGCCCAGAAGCTCTCGAGGACTTCGGCGAGCCGCCGCGAGAGCTGCGGCGTCGAGCGCACCTCACGATCCAATGGTTCCACCCTCCCAGACCACCCCGTCGCTCGTATCCCGTAGCGACGCCGCGGATTCTCTCCCTGGTGTAGGGTCTCTTCCGTGACCGTCGTCACGACGCGCGCGCGAATCGCGCAGGTTGGGCGCTCTGTACTCATTTTCGTGTCGGGTGAACACCCCTAGCGCGCTCCGACGGTGTGTTCATGCGCAACCGGCGTGGCGGTAACGGCGCGACGGGAGCAAGCACCCGACACCGGTGGGGGTTCGCCCCCACCGCGCGCGGCGCGGCCACGCCGCGCGGGTGTATCGTCTCGGCTCGACGCGGTGAGGAGCGGGCGTGATGCGGCGTGCCGGGCGGGACGTGGAGCTCGAGAGTGGCGGCGAGGCGCTCGGCGCGTACCTGGCGGAGCCGGCCGGCGGAACGGGCCCCGGCGTCGTGGTGATCCAGGAGTGGTGGGGGCTCGTCGACCACATCCGCGACGTGTGCGACCGCTTCGCCCGCGAAGGGTTCGTCGCGCTCGCGCCCGACCTCTACCGCGGCGAGCGCACGAGCGACCCCGACGTCGCGGGCCGCCTGATGATGGATCTCGAGATCCCGCGCGCCGCCGGGGACCTCGACGCGGCCGTGGCGTACCTGCTCGGCCGCGAGGCGACCGCGGGCCCCCGGGTCGGCGCCGTCGGCTTCTGCATGGGCGGCCAGCTCGCGCTCTACGCCGCGACGCGCAACCGCCGCGTCGGCGCGGTCGTGGACTTCTACGGCGTCCATCCGAACGTCGTTCTCGACCTCTCGGGGCTCGAGGCCGCCGTGCTCGGGATCTTCGGGGAGCGCGATCCGTTCGTGCCGCCCGAGGCCGCGCGCAAGCTCGAGGCGGACCTGCTCTCGGCGGGCAAGCGCGCCCGCTTCGAGGTGTACCCCGGCGTCGGCCACGCCTTCGCGAACGACGCGCGGCCCGACGCCTACGACGCGCACGCCGCGGCGCGGGCCTTCGCGGAGACGTTCGCGTTCCTCCGGGCGGAGCTCGCGTGAGCCCCGAGCGGCCGAGGCGCGCGGGCCGACGCGGCTCCGCGAAGGCGCGTGCGACCCGAAGGAGCGCCGGCGCCTCGCGCGCACGCCAAAGCGCGGAGGCCGCCAGCGACGCCGGCGCGGCCGCGTCCCGGGCCGGCTCGGCGGTCGCCCGCGCCGCCGGCCACGCGAGCGCGGCGGCCGGCGCCGTGCGCGACGCCGCGGCGCTCGCGCTGCCGAACGCGCTCTCCGTGCCCCGCGTGCTGCGCGAGCTCGACGAGAGGCTGGCGGGCCGCATCGTGCGTGTCCCCACCCGCCTCAACGAGTACGGCTACGACCCCTTCGGCGCGGACCCGCGCTCGCTGCGCCGGCTCCTCCTCCCGGCCGCGCTCGTCTACCGCTACTGGCTGCGCGTCGAGACCCACGGCGTCGAGCGCGTGCCCGAGGGCCGCGTGCTGCTGATCGCCAACCACGCGGGCAACACGTTCGCCTGGGACGGCGCGATGCTCGCGCTGGCCATGCTGCTCGAGGCCGAGCCGCCGCGGCTCGTGCGGGCGATGGCGGAGTACTACCTGCCGACGATCCCGTTCTTCAACGTGCTGCTCCACCGCGGCGGCTCGGTGGTCGGGACGCCGGAGAACTGCGTGCAGCTCCTCGAGAACGACGAGGCCGTGATGGTGTTCCCCGAGGGCGCGCGCGGCTTCGTGAAGCCGTACGCGAAGCGCTACGAGCTCCAGCGCTTCGGCCTCGGCTTCATGCGACTCGCGCTCGAGACCGACACCCCGATCGTCCCGATTGGGATCGTCGGGAGCGAGGAGCAGAGCCCGGCCGTCGCCGACGTGAAGGCGCTGGGCCGGGTCGTGGGCTCGCCGGCCTTCCCCATCACGCCGGTCTTCCCGTGGCTCGGCCTGCTCGGCTTCCTGCCGCTCCCCGTGAAGTTCCGCCTGCGCTTCGGCGAGCCGCTCCGCTTCGAGGGCGACCCCCACGACGACGACGCGGCGATCGAGGCGCACGTCGAGCGCGTCAAGGCGAGCATCCGAGAGCTCGTCGCCGAGGGCCTGGCGGAGCGCGGCTCCTGGTTTACGTGAGTGCGCGCCGGGCCCCGGCCGGCAGCGCCGGGAGCCCGGCTCAGAACGACTCGAGCGCGTCGCCTCGCGGCAGCGGGCGGGCGATCTCCACCAGGACGACCAGCTCGGCGCCGTCGCGCGCGATCCGGGTCTCGAGCAACGCCTCGCCGGGCAGCTCGGTGAGCAGCGGCAGCTCGTGCGCCGCATCGGTGCGGTCGCCCGCGAGGCGCTCGGGCACGAAGCCGCCGCGCAGGAGGTGACCCGCCACGGCCTCGACGTCGTCGGCGGCGAGCTGGCGGTAGGGAAGCGGCTCGGCCCAGCCGTGACCGGTGGCGAGCGGAAGGCAGCCCGCCCGGAACCAGAGGCGGTCCGCGTCCCAGTCGATCCCCTCGCGCACGAGCGCCATGAGCTCGGACTCGTCGATCCGCGCCGCCGCCTGCATGGTTCCCCCCCGGCCGGAAGCGCCGGCCCGCAAGGGACTTCTCGGCGGGAGTTGCGCGGACTTGAGGGGCGCGGGTGGACGGGGGCGCGGGGCCGGGTCGGGCCTCAGCGCTTGCGCAGGTTCGCGGCGAGGACGCGCTTGCGCAGCCGCAGGCTCTCGGGGGTCACCTCGAGCAGCTCGTCGGGCTCGATCCACTCGAGCGCGCGCTCGATCGTGAGCTCGCGCGGCGGAGAGAGGAGCGTGTTCTCGTCCCGTCCGGCGGCGCGGATGTTCGTGAGCTTCTTCGCCCGGCAGACGTTCACGTTGAGGTCGGCGGCGCGCCGGCTCTCGCCGACGACCTGGCCCTCGTAGACCGGGACGCCGGGGCCGACGAAGAGCGTCGAGCGCTCCTGGATGTGGAAGAGCGCGTAGGTCGTGGTCTTGCCCGCCTCGCTCGCGACGATGGCGCCGACCGGCCGGCTCGGGAGCTCGCCCACGAAGGGCTCGTAGCCGCGCACGGTGCGGTGCAGGATCCCCTCGCCGCGCGTGTCGGAGAGGAACTCGCTCCGGTAGCCGAAGAGGCCGCGGCTCGGGACGACGAAGCGCAAGGTGACGTGCCCCGCGCGGGTCTCCATCGACTCGAGCCGCCCGCGCCGCGCGGAGAGCTTCTCGAGGACCGAGCCCGCGTAGGCCTCCGGCGCCTCGGCCACGACGTCCTCGACCGGCTCGCAGCGCACGCCGCCCTGCTCGCGCAGGATGATCTCCGGCCGCGACACGGCGAACTCGTAGCCCTCGCGGCGCATCGTCTCGATCAGGACCGAGATCTGGAGCTCGCCCCGCCCCGCGACCTCGAACACGTCGGTCGCCTCGGTGCGGTCGTACTTGATCGACACGTTCGAGAGCGCCTCGCGGCGCAGGCGCTCGTCGATCTGGCGGCTCGTGACGAAGCGCCCCTCGCGGCCGGCGAAGGGCGAGGTGTTCGGCGTGAACGACACGCGCAGCGTCGGCGGATCCACCGCGATCCGCGGCAGCGCCTCGGGCGCTTCCGGGTCGCAGAGGGTGTCGCCGATCTCGATCCCCTCGAGGCCGGCGAGGATCACGATGTCGCCGGCCTCGGCGGCCTCGAGCTCGACCCGCTCGAGCCCGCGCGTTCCGAAGAGCTTCGTGACGCGGAAGCTCTCGGGCGCTCCGGCCTCCGGGAGGCGGACGGCCGTCTGCCCGCGGCGGATGCGGCCGCGCGTGATGCGCCCGATCACGAGCCGGCCGACGAAGTCGTCCCAGCCGAGCGTGCAGGCCTGGAGCTGGAGCGGGGCCTCGACGTCCACGCGCGGCGAGGGCGCGTGCTCGAGGATCGCCTCGAGCAGCGGCCGCAGGTCCTTGCGCGGCGCGTCGGGCTCGAGCGCGGCGCCGCCCTCCACGGCCGAGCAGTAGACGACGGGGAAGTCGAGCTGGGCGTCGTCGGCGCCGAGCTCGACCAGGAGGTCGAACACCTCGTCCACCACCGCGTGCCCGCGGCTCTCCGAGCGGTCCACCTTGTTCACGACCAGGATCGGGCGCAGGCCGTGGCCGAGCGCCTTGCGCAGCACGAACCGGGTCTGCGGCATGACGCCGTCCACGGCGTCGACCACGAGCAGGACGCCGTCCACGAGCCCGAGGACGCGCTCCACCTCGCCCCCGAAGTCGGCGTGACCGGGGGTGTCGACGAGCTGGACGCGCACGCCCTCGAACTCGATCGAGGTGACCTTTGAGAGGATGGTGATGCCGCGCTCGCGCTCGAGGTCCCCGGAGTCCATGACGCGCTCGGGCACCGCCTGGTGCGCGCGCACGGCGCCGGTGAAGCGGAACAGCGCGTCGACGAGCGTCGTCTTCCCGTGGTCCACGTGGGCCACGATGGCGAGGTTCCGCAGGTCCTTGCGCGGGGCCGCCCGATCCATGGGCGCCGCACGGTAGCAGGCGATTCGCCCGGGGTCGCCCGCCGGCGCGGGGCGCACGGCGCGGCGCCGCCTCCGTCGTCGGAGCCGCCTCAGGTCGCCTCGCGGACGCGCCGATGAGACCGCAGGGAGCGCGAGGAGCCTGCGCAATGGACGTCCTGGTCAGCCACGACGGCGAGCTCGCCGACGTCTGCCAGATCCTGCGCGAGCTCGGCGCCGCGTTCGCCGAGCGCGTCGGCCCCCCTCCGGTGGTCGACCTCGCAGGGCGCTGGGACCTCGTCGTCGCCACGCCGATGCGCGTCGCCCGCCTCGCTTGCGCGCTGGCGCGGCCCGAGACGCGCGCCCTCGTGGTGGCCGAGCCGGGAACGCGGGCCGCGGGACGGCGCCTGCACCAGATCGGCGTCGACTGGATCGCGAATCGGCCGGTGCATCCCGCCGCGCTGCGCCTCCTGCTCCAGCACGCGCTCTACCGCGGGCCCGAGCGCCGCCACAGCCGCCGCGTCACCGTCGGGCTCCCGGTGCGCTACCGCGCGGGCTGGCTGCCGCGGCGCGCGCTCCTGCGCGAGCTCTCGCTGCGCGGCGCGAGCGTCGTCGCCGACCGCCGCCTCGCGCCCGGCCGGCGCCTGACGCTCGAGATCGACGACGACGGCGTGCGCATCCGCGTCGACGCGGAAGTCGTGCGCTCGCGCGCGGTGGGACCGCCCGGGCGCATCGAGCTCGGGCTCGCGTTCGACGTCGGGCCCGCGGCGCCGGTCGTGGCGCTGCGCCGCCTGCTCGACCGCCACGCGCGCGGGCCGGCGACGTGCGCCGCGGCTGGCCCGTCCCGGGGCGAGCGCACGCGCGCGGCGCTGGCGTCGCCCTGCGGCGCGGCGCCCGCGCGCGGCGAACCGGCGGTGGCGAGCGAGGAGCCGGCGTCGACCGTCCCCGG
>DATAGA010000613.1:0-3738 GCA_036257215.1 Myxococcota bacterium | reverse complement strand
CCCCGCGGGAGCCTGGCGCTAGCCGGAGGTCGCCTCGGCGAGCTCGTGGACCAGCCGGCCGAGGAACTCGAGCCCCTCGTAGAAGGACTCGACGCCGAGGCGCTCGTCGCGCCCGTGGGCGCGCACGTCGTCCCGGTCGTGGAAGAGGCCCGAGACGCCGTAGGCCGGGATGCCGGCGCTGCGGAAGTAGCGGGAGTCGCTGGCGCCCGAGCTCATGGTCGGCACGACCGGCACGCCGGGCCAGAGCGCCTCGGTGAGGCGCTCGACCGCGCCGAGGAACGCGGGGTCGACCGCCGCGGGCGGCCCCGGCGCCGAGGGCGTCTCGAGCCGGCCGACCGAGACCGCCGGGTCGGCCGCGACGTCCGCGAGCGCCGTCTCGATCTCGGCCACGTCGTGGCCGGGCAGGATCCGGCAGTTCACGACCGCGCGGGCGAGCTGCGGGAGAGCGTTGTTCGCGTGCCCGCCCTCGAGCCGGGTCGCGACGCAGGTCGTGCGCAGCTGCGCGTTGAAGCTCGGGTCGCGCGAGAGCCGCTCGGCGGCGTCCGCGTCGTTTGGATCCGCTGCGAGCGCGGCCAGGTCCGCGGCGGCGGCGCCCGGCTCGACGCGCGCCGCGCGCTCGAAGTACGCGCGCGTCACCGGGTTGAGATCGACCGGGAAGCGGTGCGCGGCGAGACGGCCGAGCGCGGCCGCGAGGCGGTAGATCGCGTTCTCGGGCGTGGGCCGCGCGCTGTGGCCGCCCTTGTCGCGCACGACGAGCTCGAAGTCCGCGTACGTCTTCTCGGCCGCCTGGACCGCGTGGAGCACGCGCTTGCCGCCGACGCGCTGACCGCCACCGCCCTCGTTCACGACGAGCGCCGCGTCGACGAGCTCGCGGTGCTCGCGCAGCAGCCACTCGACGCCGTTCTCGGGGCCGCCCTCTTCGTCGGCGGTGAGCGCGACGATCACGTCGCGGCGCAGCGGCCGCCGCTCGCGCGCGAGCTCGGCCGCGAGCGTGACCCAGATCGCGGCCATCGCCTTGTCGTCCATCGTGCCGCGGCCGTAGAACCAGCCGTCGCGCTCGAGCAGGGTGAACGGATCGACGGACCAGTCCTCGCGGCGCGCGTCGACGACGTCGAGGTGCGCGAGCAGGAGGAGCGGCCGCTCGGCGCCGCTTCCGCGCAGCCGCGCCACGAGGTTGCCCTTGCGCGGCGACGGGCCGAGCACGCGCACGTCCTCGGCGGGAACGCCCGCGGCGCGCAGCCGCGCGGCGACCGCCTCGGCCGCGGGCGTCGTGCTGCCCGCCGTCACGCTCGTGTCGATCTCGATCAGCTCCTCGTAGACCTCGCGAGCGAGCCGCTCGCGCGGCGTGCGCTGCGCGTCCTGCGCGAGCGAGGGAGCCGCCGGCGCGAGCACCCCCAGGGAGAGCAAGGCGAGCGCGCGCCGCCGGACCCTGCGCGCTCGGCGTTCGAGAAGGACGGCAGACGTCATGGCCGGCTGGTAGCCCGCGGGGCGGACGGCGACAAGGCCGGAGGCCGCCGAGCGGGGCACGTGGCTTGCACTGGACAAGGGGCCTGGCGGGGAGGTCCGACGACGTGCGGGTCGCCGCCCACGGCGACTCGCCCAAGGAGCCTTGCATGCGACGGATCCGCTCGAAGACGCACGAGGCCGCAGACACTCCGCGACGCGACCCTGCGCGCGGGGAGGACCCGGGTGACCCGTACGAGCTTCGCGCCAAGCTGCCGGACCCCACGGCGTGTCCGCGCTGCGGCGCGCTATACCGCGACGGCCGCTGGACCTGGGGGGCTGCGCCCGCGGATGCGCACCGCACCGAGTGCCCCGCGTGCCGCCGCGCCGAGGAGCGCGTACCCGCCGCCATCGTGACGGTGGACGGCGAGTTCGCGGCCGCCCACCGCGACGAGATCCGCAGCCTCGTCCGGCACGTCGAGGAGCGCGAGAAGGCGCTCCACGCGTTGAAGCGGATCATGACGATGGACGAGCGCGACGACGGAGCGCTCGCGATCGAGACCACGGACGCGAAGCTCGCGCGCGCGATCGGCGAGGCGCTCCATCGAGCCTATCGAGGCACGCTCGACTACCAGTTCGTCGAAGCCGACAGCTGCTTTCGCGTGCGCTGGACGCGCTGAACGGGGTTTCCTCCCAGCGTCGTCCGGGCGCCGCTGGATTGCGAGCGCCAGGGGGCTGCCCTAGCTTTTTGGGTCGAGTGGTCGTCTCGCACCGGTCCGCGGCTCTCGGTTCTCACCGCCTGCACGTGATTCCCAGTTCGAGTTCACCTGCTCCGCGTCCGTCCCCGGCTTCGCCGGAGGCAGACGTGTCGCTTCGCGCCGTAGGCCGGAAGGCGGACGTTCCGCACACGGGCTCGGCGCAGACCGCCCGGGTCGCGTGAGGACCCGAGCGGGCACAGGATGCAAGGTTTGGGCAAGAAGCTTTACGTCGGAAACCTTCCCTTCAGCACCACCGAGGCGGAGCTGCGCGAGTTGTTCGGCCGCCACGGCACCATCGAGCGGGTCAGCGTGATCACCGATCGCGAGACGGGCCGCTCCCGCGGCTTCGCGTTCGTCGAGATGGACCAGCGCGGCGCGGAGGCCGCGATGCGCGCGCTCGACGGCTCCCAGATGGGCGGCCGCGCGCTGCGCGTGAGCGAGGCGCAGGAGCGCAGCGGCGGCGGCGGCGGCGGCCCGCGCGGCGGCGGCGGCGGCGACCGCGGCCCGCGGCGCGACCGCTACTAGACGCAGCGGCGGGGACGGCGCCGGGTCACCCCCAGCGCCGTCCCCGCACGTACAACGCCGGCCGCAGCTTGTAGCGGATCGGCAGGTGCTTCACGCCGCCCACGAGCGCCGAGTGCAGGCGCTCCACCGGGCCGGCGAGCTCGATCTCCTCGATGCGCGGCAGCAGGTGCTTGTACGCCACCTGCAGCTCGAGCCGCGCGACGTGCGCACCCAGGCAGAAGTGCTCTCCCACCCCGAACCCGATGTGGCGGTTCGGGTGGCGGTCGACCCGGAACGTGAACGGGTCGGCGAAGACGTCCTCGTCGCGGTTCGCCGACGGGTAGAAGAGCGCGAGCGCGTCGCCCTTGCGGATGCGCTTGCCGCGCAGCTCGAAGTCCTCGCTGGCCGTGCGCGCGAAGTGGATGATGGGGCTCGTCCAGCGCACCACCTCCTCCACCGCGGAGGAGAGCAACGACGGGTCGCGCTGCACCTTGCGCAGCTCGTCCTGGTGCTCGATGAACGCGAGCATGCCGCCGCTCGTGCCGTTGCGCGTCGTCTCGTTGCCCGCGACGACGATGATCAGGCAGAACGTGAGCACGTCCATGAACGGGAGCGGCTCGCCGTCGACGCGCGCCTCCGTGAAGACCGTGATGAGGTCGTCGGCGGGCTTGCGCTTCTTCTCCTCCACCAGCTTCGTGAAGTAGGTGAAGAGCTCGACCATCGCCTCCTGGGCAGTCTCGTCCCGCGTCTTGCCCTCGCGCTGGTACTCGGGGTCGCCGGCGCCGACCGTGCGGTTCGTCCAGTCGAAGAGCAGGTTCCAGTCGGAGCGCGGGACGCCCAGCATCCAGGCGATGACCGCGATGGGGAGCGGCGCGGACACCTTCTGCACGAAGTCGCACTGGCCGGAGTCGCCCGCCTCGAGCAGGCCGTCCACGATCTCCTTGCCGATGCGCTCGATGTCGTCGTGCATGCGGCGCAGCGCGGCCGGCCGGAAGCGGTGCGAGATGAGCTGGCGGTAGACGCCGTGCTTGGG
>DATAGA010000353.1:0-2306 GCA_036257215.1 Myxococcota bacterium | reverse complement strand
CGTCGAGTGGGACCGCACGCACCAGTTCTGCGGCGCCTGCGGCGGACCGACCGAGCCCGCGGAGGGCGAGCGCGCGCGCGCCTGTCCGCGCGGCGGGCTCTCGTTCTATCCGCGCCTCGCGCCGTCGATGATCGTCGCCGTCGAGCGCGACGACGCACTGCTGCTCGCACGCGCGCCGCACTTCCCGCGCGGGATCTACAGCGTGCTCGCGGGCTTCGTCGAGCCCGGCGAGAGCGTCGAAGAGACCGTCGCGCGCGAGGTGTGGGAGGAGACCGGGATCGAGGTCGACGACGTGCGCTGGTTCGGGAGCCAGCCGTGGCCGTTTCCCAATTCGCTCATGCTCGGCTTCCAGGCGCGCTACCGCGCGGGTGAGATCCGCATCGACGGGCGCGAGATCGAGGACGCCGGCTGGTTCAACGCCGATCGCATGCCGCCGCTCTTCCCGGGCAACGTCAGCATCAGCCAGTGGCTGATCCACGACTTCCTGCGGCGGCACGGCTAGCTGAGTCCAGTCCCACGCGGCCGCTCCACTGCGCGAGCTCGCGCGACGACCGCAGGCGGTACCAGCGCAGATGGGCGAGCGCCGAGTCGGTCCGCGCCGCTTCGTAGCGCGCGCGCAGCTTGTGATGATGGCTCAGCGTCCAGGCGATCAGCGAGTCGGGCGGGCTCCAGACCTTGAGCTGCGGCCAGAAGCGCTCGCGGTTCGTGCCCCAGAGCAGCTCGTCGCGCCGCCAGCGCCGCCACGAGCGCGTCACGATGCGCGGGATCGTCACGTGCAGCGGGAAGTCGAGCCACACCACGGTGTCGGCGCGCGGCCACGATACGTGGCGCTGCTCGCCGTAGTTGCCCGAGAGCACCCAGCGCGTCCCGCGGGTCGCCGCGTCGACCCGCGGCAGGAACTCGTCGGGCGGCGACGGCGTCCAGCCCGGCTTCCAGTAGAGGGCGTCCAGCTCGACGTGAGGCGCGGCCACGAGCCGGGCGAGGCGCTCCCCGAGCGTGCTCTTGCCGGTGCACGAGTCGCCCACGACGACGATGCGTTCGCCCAGGCTCGTCGGCCCAGCCACGGCCCGCTCCTCGCCCGGTCCCTGGCGCGTACCGCCCGCCGACTACGCGAGCGGCTCCCAGGTCGTCGGCCACTCGGGGTGCCACGGCCGCTCGCGCTCGAAGGCACGCGCGGCGCGCAGCGCGAGGTCGTCGCGATGGCGCGGCGCGACGATCTGCATCCCCATCGGAAGGCCGGCGCGCGAGAGCCCGACGCGCACCGTCGCCGCGGGATGGAACGAGAGGTTGAACGGGATCGTGAACGAGGCGACGCCCGCGGGCGGCTGGCGGCGACCCTCGACGGTCTCCGGGAACGGACCCCTCGCGGGCGGCGGGTCGTAGGGGACCGTCGGCGTCACCAGCAGGTCGAAGCGCTCGAACGTCTCCGCGCACCAGCGGTTCAGCGCCACGCGCTGGTCGCCGATCGCGCGCCAGAGCTCGGGGGTCATCTGCCAGCCGGTCTTGATGCCCGCGATGAAGCCGCGGCCGAACTCGGGCTCGCGCTCGGGCAGGTACTCGTGCAGCGCGGCGGCGAGCTCGAACGCGCCGAGCAGCCCCCACTCGCGGCCGAGGACGGGCGGCCCGCCCGGTGCGGCCTCGAGCCGGTGGCCGAGCTTGGCGAAGACGTGCGCCGCGTCCTCGACCGCGGCGGCGACGTCGGATTGCACTGCGGCGTAGCCGAGGTCCGGCGAGAACCCGATGCGCAGCGGCGGCAGCGGCTCCTCGAGCACGGCCGCGTACGAGAGACCCGGCGCCGGCAGGCTGTTCGGGTCCCAGGGCGAGGGCCCCGCGGTGACGTCGAGCGCGAGCGCGGCGTCGGCGACGGTCTTCGTGAGCGGGCCGTACACCGCCGTGTCCTGGTAGTCCCAGTGCTGCAGTGGGCCGCGCGGCACGCGGCCGTACGAGGGCTTCAGGCCGAAGCTGCCCGTGAAGCTCGCCGGGATGCGGATCGAGCCGCCGCCGTCGCTCGCCGTGACGAGCGGACACACGCAGCCGGAGAGCGCGGCCGCGGAGCCGCCGCTCGAGCCGCCCGGGGTGCGCTCCAGGTTCCACGGCGAGCGGGTGACGCCGTACACGAGGTTGCGGGTGATCGCGGTGTAGCCGTACTCGGGCGTGTTGGTCTTGCCCACGACGATCGCGCCCGCCGCCTGGAAGCGCTGCACCTGCACGTCGGTGGTCGTCGCGATGCGGTCGCGGAAGATGGCGCTCCCGTGCACGTGCGGGAGCCCCGCCACGGCCTCGAGGTCCTTCACGCCGAGCGGGAC
>DATAGA010000532.1:0-3089 GCA_036257215.1 Myxococcota bacterium | reverse complement strand
CTCGCCGCGCAGCAGCGCGCGCAGGTCCGCGACGTAGCGCTCGGTCGTCTTCCACGAGAGCGGGCGCTGGCCGAGCGCGTAGCGGCCGGTGAAGCCCGTCCCGATCGCGACCGCGAGGCGCCCCGGCGCGAGCTGCTCGATGGTCGCGATGCCCGAGGCGGTCGCGAGGACGTGGCGGAAGCTCGGCACGAGCACCGCGATTCCGAGGCCGATGCGCTGGGTCTCGTCGGCGAGCCGTGCGAGCCCGACGAAGACGTCGCCGTAGAGGGCCGCGGAGTCGTAGAGCCAGGCGCGCCGGTAGCCGAGCTCCTCGGCGAGGCGCGCGAGAGCGGGAGCGTTCGGGCCGGGCGGGCACGCGCAGGAGACGTCCACGGGGCGCCATTCTACGCGAGCCGGTGGTAGGATCGAAGCCATGCTCGACCGCCTCGCCCTTCTCGCCCGCATCGCCCCCGGACTGGCGCCCATCCTGCGCGAGCGCGCCAGCTCGACCACCACGCTCGCCGACCGCTTCGAGGACCGGGTCCGGAAGGGCCCGGACCAGACCGCGGTCGTCTTCGAGGGCGCGCGCCGGACGTACGGCGAGTGGAACGCGGCTGCGAACCGCACCGCCCACTGGGCCGCCGCGCAGGGGCTGCGGACGGGCGACGTGGTCGCCCTCCTGATGGAGAACCGCCCGGAGTTCCTCGCGACCTGGACCGGGCTCGCGAAGCTCGGCGTCACGATCGCGCTCCTCAACACGAACCTGACCGGCCGCGCGCTCGCCCACGCGATCACGGCCGCGAAGGCGCGCCACGTCGTCGTCGGGAGCGAGTGCCTGGAGGGCCTGGCCAGCGCGCAGGCGGAGCTCGACCCCGGACTCGAGATCTGGGTGATGCGCGACCCGTACGGCGGCGCCCGCAAGGCGCAGCTGCCGCGCGGCGCCGAGGACCTCGACGCCGCCCTCGCCGACCGAAGCCCCGCCGATCCGGACCGCTCCCTCCGGAGCGCGCTCCGCGCCGGCGACGACCTCTTCTACATCTACACCTCGGGCACGACCGGCCTGCCGAAGGCGGCGCGCTTCAGCCACCTGCGCTTCTACGTGACCGGCGCGACGGGCGCGTTCGCCGTCGGGCTCAAGCGGACCGACGTCCACTACTGCGCGCTCCCGCTCTACCACAGCGCGGGCGGCGTGATGCAGGCCGGCGCCGCGCTGCTCACCGGCGCGACGCTGGCCCTTCGCCGGAAATTCTCGGCAAGCGCGTTCTGGGACGACGTGCGCGAGGCGGACGCCACGCACTTCCAGTACATCGGCGAGTTCTGCCGCTATCTGCTGAACCAGCCGCCCCGCCGCCACGACAAGGAGCACCGCATCCGCGCCATCGTCGGCAACGGCCTGCGCGCGGACGTGTGGGCGCCGTTCCAGGAGCGGTTCGCGATCCCCCGCATCGTCGAGTTCTACGGCGCGACCGAGGGCAACGCGCCGATCATGAACTTCGAGAACAAGGTGGGCTCGGTCGGGCGCTATCCGTTCAAGGCGATCAGCAACGCGCGACTCGTGCGCTACGACGTCGAGGCGGACGCACCGGTGCGCAACGCGCGCGGCCTGTGCGTCGAGTGCAAGCCCGGCGAGGTCGGCGAGCTGCTCGGCCGCATGCCCGAGCGCGCGGACGACGCGCGCGGCCGCTTCGAGGGTTACACGTCCAAGGAGGCGACGGACGGCAAGATCATGCGGAACGTCTTCAAGCCGGGCGACGCCTGGTTCCGCTCCGGCGACCTGCTGCGCCAGGACGCGCAGGGCTTCTTCTACTTCGTCGACCGCATCGGCGACACCTACCGCTGGAAGGGCGAGAACGTGTCCACGCAGGAGGTCGCGGAGGCCCTCGCGGCGCACCCGGGGCTCGCGATGGTGAACGTCTACGGCGTGCGCGTCGAGGGACACGACGGCCGCGCCGGCATGGCGGCGCTCCAGCTCGCGCCCGGCGAGTCGTTCGACGGCAAGCGCTTCTTCGCGCACGTCGACGGCGCGCTGCCGCGCTACGCCGCGCCGCTGTTCGTGCGCCTCCTCGTCGACGTCGAGATGACGGGCACCTTCAAGCTGCGCAAGGTGACGCTCCAGGAGGAGGGCTTCGACCCCGCCCGCGTGTCCGACCCGCTCTACTTCCGCGACGACGCGGCGGGCGCCTACGTGGCGCTCACGCGCGGGCTCGCGGCGGCGATCGCTTCGGGCGAGCAGCGCGTATAGGGCGAGCGGCGGTGGGTCTCCTCGACGGTCGTCGGGCGCTCGTGACCGGCGCCGCCCACGGCATCGGCCGGGCCGTGGCGCTGCGCTTCGCCGCGGAGGGCGCGCGCGTCGCCGTCCTCGACCGCGACGGCGCCGGCGCGCAGGCGACGGCGAAGGCGTGCGACGGCGTCGCGATCGAGGCCGACGCGTCGGACCCCGCCGCGATCGAGGCGGCCGTGGCGCGGGCGGCGCGCGACCTCGGCGGGCTCACCACGCTCGTGAACAACGCCGGGCTCGGGCTGCTCAAGCCCGTCGAGCGCATCGAGCCGAAGGACGTCGACCGCGTGCTGCGGGTGAACCTCGCGAGCGCGATCCACGCGACGCGCGCGGCGCTGCCGCACCTGCGCGCGGCAGGCGGTGGCGCGATCGTGAACAACGCGTCGATGAGCGGGGTGCGGCCGACGCCCGGCGAGTCGGTCTACGCGGCGGCCAAGGCCGCCCTCATCGCCTTCACGCTCGCGACGGCGAACGAGTGCGGCCCCGACGTTCGTGCGAACTGCGTCTCGCCCGGGGTGATCCGCACGCGGATGACCGAGGGGCTGTTCCGGGTCCCGGGCGCGCTCGAGCCGGTGCTCGCAGCCACGCCGCTGCGGCGCGTCGGCACGGCGGAGGAGGTCGCCGACGCGATCCTCTTTCTCGCGTCCGACCTCGCCCGCTTCGTGACGGGGCAGAACCTGATCGTGGACGGCGGCCTCAGCGTCCCCCAGGCGGGCGTCGACCCGCTGCTCAAGGGCTTCCTCGCGCGGTTCTGAGCACCCCCGGGGCTGCCGCGCCGCCGCCGCCCAGGGTCGCCGCGAGCCCACCTCACGCCTGGTGTCGATCCCGCGTC
>DATAGA010000608.1:0-5982 GCA_036257215.1 Myxococcota bacterium | reverse complement strand
CGCAGGCGCAGGCGACCGAACGGGAGGTCGGCGTCGTCGAGCACGACGATCAGGTCCGCCGCGGGGTCCTCGATCGGGAGCTTGCGCAGCGCGGCGGCGACGGCGCGGCCGGACTCGTTCATGAACGTCTCGGGCTCGAGCACGCCCACGTCGAGGCCGCCCAGTCCCTCCACGCGGGCGCGCGCGAAGCGGCCCTCGAAGCGCTCGTCGGGCGGCGGCAGCCGCCAGCGCGCGCGCAGGCGTTCCGTCGCGCGCATGCCGACGTTGTGACGCGTCCGCGCGTAGCGCGGCCCGGGGTTGCCGAGCCCGACGACCAGCTTCATGCGGCGGCCGCCCCCGCGCGCCTATTCCTCCGCGGGGGTGGCCTCGGCCGCGCCCTCGACGGCCGGCGCCGCCTCGGCGCCCTCGGCCGGCACCGCCTCGGCCACGCGCTCCTCCTCGGCCTTCGGGAGCACGACCGAGGCGACCGCGAGGTCCGGGTCCGAGAGGATGCGCGCGCCCTCGGGCAGCACGAGATCGCGCACGTGGATCGAGTCTCCGATCCCGAGCGCGGACACGTCGACGTCGATCGAGTCGGGGATGGCCCGCGGCAGACACTCGACGGTCACCTCGCGCATCGGGTGGTCGAGGATGCCGCCGAGCTCGATGCCGGCCGGCTTGCCGATCAGGTGCAGCGGCACCTCGACCTGGATCGTGCGGGTGAGGTCGACCACGTAGAGGTCGGCGTGCACCCACTGCCCGCTCACCGGGTCCTTCTGGATGTCGCGCACGAGCACGACCGACTTGCGTCCCGCGACGGTGAGGTCGATCAGCGTGTTCATGCCCGAGTGGCCCGCGTGCAGCAGCTTCGAGAGCGCCGCCGGGTCCACGGTCAGGGGCTGGCTGTCGCGGCCCCGGCCGTACACGACGGCGGGGATGCGGCCCGTGGCGCGCAGCTTGCGCGCCACGCCCTTGCCGCGCCCGTCGCGTACCTCGGCCGTGAGCGATGCGTCCGACACGATGTCCTCCTTTGCGGCGCGACCGGCGCGCCGGATCGCCGGCGCGCTCGGCGCCGGCTGCGCGGGCGCTTGCGCGCCCGCCTGCGCGGCTCACACGAACAGCGAGCTCACGCTCTCCTCGTTGTGGATGCGCCGGATGGCCTCGCCGAGCAGCTCGGCCACCGAGACGACTTCGAGCTTCCCGCA
This sequence comes from Myxococcota bacterium, assembly GCA_036257215.1. GTDB lineage: Bacteria > Myxococcota_A > UBA9160 > UBA9160 > UBA6930 > DATAGA01. Next base: position 4,798 of record DATAGA010000608.1, on the reverse strand, counting down.
CTCGACGGCGTCGCCGCGCAGCGGGATGGAGTCCGTCACCACGAGCTCCTGGAGCGGCGACTCGACGACGCGCTTGATCGCCGGGCCCGAGAGCACCGGATGGGTGCAGACGGCGAACACGCCCTTGGCGCCCGCGTCCGCGAGCGCGCGCGCGCCCTCGGAGAGCGTCCCCGCAGTGTCGACCATGTCGTCGACCACGATGCAGGTGCGGTCCTTCACGTCGCCGACGATGTTCATGACCTGCGACTCGTTGGCGCGCTCGCGGCGCTTGTCGATGATCGCGAGCGAGGCGCCGAGGCGCTTGGCGTAGGCGCGCGCGCGCTCGACGCCGCCGGCGTCGGGCGAGATCACCGTGAGGTCGCCGGAGACGCGCTCGCGGATGGCGCGCAGGAGGACCGGCGTCGCGAACAGGTTGTCGACCGAGATGTTGAAGAAGCCCTGGATCTGGCCGGCGTGCAGGTCGAGGCACAAGAGGCGGTCCGTCCCCGCCACCGAGATGAGGTCGGCCACCAGCTTCGCGGTGATCGGCTGGCGCGGCGCGACCTTGCGGTCCTGGCGGGAGTAGCCGTAGTACGGGACGACCGCAGTAATGCGCCGCGCCGAGGAGCGGCGCAGCGCGTCGATCATGATGAGCAGCTCCATCAGGTGCGCGTTCGCCGGCGCGCACGTCGACTGGAGCACGAAGCAATCGAGTCCCCGCACGTTCTCCTGGATCTCGACGCAGACCTCGCCGTCGCTGAAGTGCCCGACCTCCGCCTTCCCGACCTCGAGGTCGAGGTAGGCGGCGACGCGGCTCGCGAGCGCGCGGTTGGAGTTGCCGGTGAAGAGCTTCATGTCGTGCATGAGGGCGGCTCCGAGACGCAGCGGGACTGGGGCGGCAGGACTCGAACCTGCATTGGGCGGCTCCAAAGGCCGCTGCCTTACCAGTTAGGCGACGCCCCAAGGGAAGCGGGCGAGAGGGTATCAGAGGGATCCGGGGCCGTCGTGAAGCGGCTCAGACCATGGTCGAGGTCGCCCACGCGCGGACCGGGGGCGCGAGACGCAGCCGCGCGAAGGCCTGGTCCCGTTGCGTCTCGTCGTCGAACACGCCGTAGACGGCCGGACCGCTGCCCGACATCCCCACAGCGCGCGCCCCGACGCGCCGCAGTCGCGCGAGCAGCGGCGCGATCGCCGGGCAGAGCGCTGTGGCGGTCGGCTCGAGATCGTTGATCACCCGCTCGGCCCACAGCTCCGCGCGGTGCGCGCCGGGCACGGGCGGAAGCGGGAGCAACCGCGCCAGCTTCCCCGGGGGCGTCAGCGCGGCCCCAGACGTCGCGAAGGCCCGGAAGACGTCCGCGGTCGCGAGCGGCGGCCCGGGATGCGCCACGATGAGAGGCAGCGAGGGCGGGTTGGCGAGCGGCTCGCGCAGCTCGCCGATGCCGCGCACGAGCGCGGGCTCGGGATCGATGAAGAACGGCACGTCGGCACCGAGGCCGAGCGCGAGCGCCTCGAGGTCGGTGCGCGAGATCGCCCCGAAGTGGTAGGCATTGAGCCCGCGCAGGACCGCGCCGGCGTCGCTCGAGCCGCCGCCGAGCCCCGCGCCGGCGGGGACGCGCTTTTCGAGCGTGATCGCCACGCCGATGAGGGGCTGCACCCGCGCGAGGAACGCCTCGGCGGCCCGCACCGCGAGGTTGCGCCGGTCGGCCGGCACGCCCGCGGTCGCTCCGCGGAGCGAGAACTCGACGCCGGGCCTCGTGCGCAACGCGAGCTTCACGTCGTCGGCGAGCGGCCCCTCCGGATCGAGCGGCAGAAAGACGCTTTCGAGCTCGTGGTAGCCGTCGGCGCGCCGCCCCGTCACGCGCAGCCCCAGGTTGATCTTGGCGGGGGCGGCGGCCAGGAAGAAATGGGTGCGCGGCCGGGTACCGCGCGCGGGGCGGGCCGCGGCCGCGCTCAGCGCGCCGACTCCACGTAGCGCATGCGCAGGTCGTAGAGCAGCTCCTCGAGCAGCTGCGCCTCTTCCGGGGTCAGGTTCCCCCGCGTCTTCTGCTCGAGCATCTCGACGAGGTCGATCGTCTCGCGCGCGAGCGCGAGGTTCTTCTCGCCGCGCCGGCCGCTCTGCGGGTCCGCGACGAGGCCGAGGTGGTAGAGCGCCGAGTGGCCGAGCGAGATGAGGAGCGACGCGAAGTCGGGCCGCGGCAGCTCGCGCTCGCCGCGGGGTGCGCTCCCCGGCGCACCCGCCTGCGCTCCGCCCTCGGGCGCGTCCGCCCGGCTCCCGCCCGGCGGCGACTCCGAGGGCGGCTCCTCCTCCCGCCCGCGCTTGTCGACGACGACGAAGCCGCGCTCCTTGCTCGGGTCCTCGCTCACGACGTCGGGCCCGAGGCGCGCGCGGCCGCGTCGATCTTCTCCATCTCGCGGTAGGCGATGGCGATGCGCTGGAGCGCCGTCGCCGTCGCGCCGACCGCGACGATGGCGAGCGCGACCGGGAGGTAGCCGGTGACCGCGCCGAAGGAGAGGATGCCCATGCGCTCCCCGCGCTCGAAGAAGCCCGCGTCGAGCCGCCGCATGACGACCTCCGCGCGCGCCTTCGCGTAGGACACGAGGACGCTCGCGACGAGGGCCACGCCGGCGACGAGCGCGACGCCCGGCTGCCCGTGGCCCGCGTAGTAGATGACGATGCCGGCGAGGACCGCCATGTCGACGAGGCGGTCGAGCGTCGAGTCGAGGAACGCGCCGAAGGTCGAGGTCGTGCCGTTGTGGCGGGCGACGGCGCCGTCGACGAGGTCGAAGAAGCCGGACGCGATCATCAGCCAGCCGCCCGTCTTCAGGTGCCCCGAGAGGAAGGCGGAGGCGGCGCCGACCGACACGAGGGCGCCGATCAGCGAGAGCACGTTCGGGTTGAGCGGGCGCCAGAAGAGGAACGGGAAGAGCCGCCGCACCCACTCGTCGAGCCGCGCCCCGAACTTCTCTTTGATCACCGCTTCCCCCTGGGGTCAGCGTGGGACCGCGCCGGGGTCAGGGCTTGGACGGCTCGGGCTCGGTGCCCGGCGTCGGCGGCGGCGGATCCGCCTTCTTGTCGCTCACGTCCGGGAGCGCGGCCAGCTCGGCCGTGAGCTCCTCGGGCTTGACCCAGCCGCGTCGGCTCGCGAGCCGGCGATCCAGCTTCAGGTTCCGCAAGGCGTCGCCCAGCATCGTCCCGTCTCCTCCCAGCTGAAAATAGCGGATCGCCGGTCAGGCACCCGGCGACGCGCGTCTTGGCTCGCGTACGGGGAAGGGGTAGGCTCGGCGCGAATCGCAAGGAGTGACCATGGCTTCGCAGGGGATCACGCGAATCGGAACGCGCGGCGCGCCCGCCGCGCGGGCGGCGCTCGCGGCGCTTTGCGCGGGGGCGCTCTCGGCCGCCGCGGGCTGCGGCGGTGGACCCAAGCCGGTCGAGCTCGGCGAGGTGCCGTCCGCGGAGACGCTCTACCAGGAAGCGAAGCAGATCCTGGCCGACGGCGGGACCATCCTCTGGTTCTGGGACACGACCGACTACCAGGACGCGATCGACAAGTTCCAGGACATCATCGACAACTACCCCTACAGCGACCTCGCCGTCGTCGCGAACCTCGAGATCGCGGACACCTACTTCGCGCGCGAGCGCTACGAAGAGGCGCTCTCCTACTACCGCGACTTCGGCGAGCTCCATCCGAACCACGCCCGCGTGCCCTACGCGCTGCAGCGCTCGGCGCTCTGCTTCTACCACCAGTCGCGCGACCCGGGCCGCGACCAGACGTTCACCAAGCAGGCCGTCGCCCAGCTCGAAGACCTGATGAAGCGCTATCCCGACTCGGCGGAGGCGCGCGAGGCCGAGGCGCTCTGGCGCGAGCTGCGCACGCGGCTCGGCACGCACGTGATGCAGATCGGCGACTTCTACCTCGACCGCGAGGAGTACCAGAGCGCCGCGAACCGCTTCCGGCAGGTGTTGAACCAGTACCCGGGCCTCGGGCTCGACCCGGAGGCGCTCTACAAGCTCGGCGTCTGCTACGAGCGCATGAACCTGACCGACGAGGCCGGCAAGATCTTCCAGGTGATCCTCGACAACTACGGGGACACCGAGGTCGCCGAGTCCGCGGCGGAGCTGCTGCCGGAGCAGCCGGTCCCCTCGGCCAACTGAGCGCGCGTTGCGCGCCCAGATGACCCGCGAGGACCGGGAAGCGTACCAGTGGGTGCGCGAGCGCCTCGCGGCCGGCGAGGCGGAGGACGCCGCGGCCAGTCTCGAGTCGCTGGCGCTGCGCTACCCGGCGTACGCCGACGTCCAGTACCTGCTCGGTCTCTCGCGCGAACGCCGGCGCGACCTCGACGGCGCCGCGAGCTGCCTCGAGCGCGCGCTCGAGCTGAACCCCGCGTACGCGGAGGCGGGCCTCGCGCTCCAGAGCGTGTACGAGCAGCGCGGCGAGCACGAGCGCGCGCGCGAGCTCGCATTCCGGCTGCAGGAGGCGACCGCCGCGCGCGGCGACCCGACGACGCGAGGCAAGCTCGCCAACCTGCATGCGGCGCTCGGCGACGCGTACCGCGAGACGGGCGACCTGCGCGAGGCGATCGACGCGTACCGCAAGGCGCTCGACCGCTGCCCGGGCTTCCACGACATCCGCCAGCGGCTCGCCGTCACGCTGCGGGAGGCGGGGCTGCCGGCGCGCGCTCTCGCGGAGCTGCAGCGCGTGCTGCGCGCCAACCCGGCGTACCTCGACGCTCAGGTGCAGATCGGGCTCACGCTCTACACGCTCGGGCGTCCCGACGAGGCGCGTACCCAGTGGGAAGCGGCGCTCGAGCGCGACCCGTC
>DATAGA010000557.1:0-1579 GCA_036257215.1 Myxococcota bacterium | reverse complement strand
GTGCTGCGCGTGAAGCACGTGATCGTGTGCGGCCACTACGGCTGCGGCGGCGTGCAGGCCGCACTGAGGCGCCAGACGTTCGGGCTGATCGACAACTGGCTGCGCCACGTGCAGGACGTGGCGGAGAAGCACGTCGGCCAGCTCGACGCGATCGGCGAGGAGGCGGACCGCCTCGACCGGCTGTGCGAGCTCAACGCCGTCGAGCAGGCCGTCAACGTGTGCCGCACGACGATCGTGCGCGACGCCTGGGCGCGCGGCCAGTCCGTCGCGGTCCACGCCTGGATCTACGGCATCCGCGACGGCCTGCTGCGCGACCTCGGCTTCAGCGCCGGCGAGCCCGACGAGGTCGCGCTGCTCCACGGCGGCGCCGTGCGGCCGCCCGCGGCGTCGCGCCAGCCGGCGCGGGGGCTGCGCGGACGCTCCCCGTCCTAGAGTGCCCTCTCAGAGCCCGCGCTCGAGCACGTCGATCAGGCGGTGGCGGCGGAAGCCCGCCTTCTCGTAGGCCCGCACGGCGGCGCGGTTCGTCGGCGAGAGCAGGAGCAGCGCGTGGTCCGCGCCCCCGGCGAACGCGCGCGCCAGGGCGAAGCGCACGATCGCGCTCCCGACGCCGCGCTCGCGCAGGTCGCGCGCGACGCCGACGAACGAGACCCAGACGCGCCGCTTGGAGAAGGCGTCGAGCTCGACGAAGCCGATCACCTCGCCGTCCGAACGCGCGACCGCGTGGACGTGGTCTCCGTCGGCGAGCGCGCGCGCCATCGCCTCCGGCGTGCGCTCGGGGAAGCCGGCCTCGGCGTAGAGCTCGGAGATCGCCGCGAGGTCCTCCGGCGCCGCCGGCGCGAGCGAGATCCCCGCCGGCTCGGCCACCGCCGGCGCGAGCGCGCGGTCGCAGCGCATCAGGAAGTGCTGGCGCACCGGCCGGAACCCGTACGCCGCGAGCAACGAGTAGCCGGCGCGGTTGCGCGAGCCGATCGCAGCGCTCGCGTGCTTCACGTGCAGCTCCTGCCCGAGCTCGAGCACGCCGCGCAGGAGCGAGCCGCCGAGCCCCTGCCCGCGCGCGCGGCGCTCGACGACGGGCGGGATCAGCGCGGCCGCGGTGTCGCGCGGGAAGCGCAGGAAGCCCGCCGCGCCGACCACGCGACCGTCACCGGCGTCGGCTACGAGCAGGTGCTCCTCCGGCTCGATGCCGTGGCGCTCGAAGTCGGCGAACAGCTCTTCTTCCGTCTCCCAGAGCGGGTGGAGCACGAAGTCCGGCTCGCCCCGGGCGCAGGCCGCGGCCAGCGCCGCCAGGGCCCCCGCGTCCTCGGGCCGGAACCGGCGGATCGCCATCACCGCGAGTATACGCCCGCCGCGCCACGGTGTGCGGGCGTGCGGGCCGCGGTAGTATCCGACCCCTGCGTTTCACCGCGCCGCCAGCGGCGCCGGAGGCATCGGAGTCATGGGGAAGAAGGCCAAGGCCGTCATCTGCCGGGAATGGAACAAGCCGGTCGTCGTCGAGGAGATCCAGGTCGAGTCCCCGCGCCGCGGCGAGGTGATGGTGCAGATCAAGGCGTGCGGCGTGTGCCACAGCGACCTCTCCGGC
>DATAGA010000540.1:0-10191 GCA_036257215.1 Myxococcota bacterium | reverse complement strand
AAGAGGATCTGCGCCGAGTAGTACACCCAGACGAGCAGCACGAGCAGCGCGCCCGCCGCCCCGTACGCCGAGCCGACGGCTCCCCGACCGAGGTAGATCCCGATCGCGAGCTTGCCGAGCCCGAAGAGGACGGCGGTCACGGCGCCGCCGACGAGGGCGTCGCGCCACGCGATCTCCGCGTCGGGCACGACGCGGTAGATGAGCGCGAACAGCCCCGCCGTGAGCGCGAGCGACACCGCCACGTGCACGACCTGCCAGAGCAGCGCACCGCCGGGCAGCGTCTGCGCCGCGTACTCCCCCAGCGCGGCGAGCACCGCCGAGAAGATCAGCGACAGCAGCAGGAGCAAGCCGGTCCCGAGCACCATCGTGAAGGAGAAGAAGCGCGCGCGGATGAAGTCGAGCACGCCGCGGCGCGGCGGCGGCTCCACCTCCCAGATCGTGTTGAGCGCATCCTGCAGCTGCCCGAAGAAGCCCGACGCCCCGAGGAGGAGCGTGGCGACGCCGACGGCGGTCGCGAGCCAGCCGCGTTCGGCACCGTCGCCTCGCGTCGCGATCTCCGCGATGGCGCGACCGGCCTCGGGGCCGACCAGCGACTCGAACTGCGTCTGGATCGCGCCCACGGCGCCGTCGCCGTACACGATGCCGGCGATGCCGACCGCGATGACGACGAACGGCGCCAGCGAGAGCACCGCGTAGTACGCGAGCGCCGCCCCGAGCCGCGCCGCCTTGTCCTCCATCCACTCCGAGACGGTGGTGCGCCCGAGCTGCCAGACCTCTCCGAAGCCCATGCGGCGGGAGATCGCAAGAAGTGTGCCGCCGTGCCGGCTGCGTCAGGGCGCGTTGCCGCGCAGCGCCACCACCGCCTCGGGACCCGGGATCTCCGACGTGAAGCTCTCCTCGAGGTAGAGGTACACGTGCGTGGCGTCGTGGCCGAGGTAGCCGATCGACGCGTCGCGCCCGCACACGAACCGGAAGTCGCCGCCGCGCTGGCTGACGACGGCGCCGCCCTCCAGAACGCGCGCCCACACGATGGGGCCGCCGAGCAGCCGCTCGACGTGGCGGCGCACGGGGAAGCCGCCTTCGCCGGCCGCGTCGAGCGCCTCGTAGGGCCGCGAGCCGAGCGCGAGCGCGTAGGGCCCGGCCACGGCGGCCTGGCGCAGCGTCTCGACGGCGTGCGCGATGGTGGCCGCGAACGCGAGCGGGTCGGGATCGATCGGAACCGGCTCGTGCAGCGACGACTCGAGCAGGCCGGGGACGTCAGCGCCGGCGCAGCCGAGCAACAACGCCTCGTCCTCGAAGCGCGCGAGCAGCTCGGCGGCGTCGCGGACGGCGTCGAGGTCGAGGTCGCGCGCGCCGCGATCGGCGCGCTCCATCTCTTCACGGCTCACGCGGAAGGGGGAGCGCAGCTCGACCAGCGGGCGTACGACGCGGCGGCGCACGTCGAGCCCGGACGGCGCGGGCGCGACGGGCGCCGTGCGGCCGAGATCGAGCGCGGACTCGTCCCACCCGAGCGGGCCGACGAAGTCCATGACGCGCCTCCCGGCGAGGTGCACCTGGAGGACCTCGCGCGCCGCCTCGTCGATCTCGCACCACGCGGCCGCGGAAAGCGGGGCGAGGTCGCGGTGGAGCGCCACGTCAGCCGCCGACCGCGCGCGGCCGCCCGATCCCGAGCGAGGCGTCGGCGCCGGAGGCCCTCTCCTCCTCCTCGTGGACGATCGCACCGCGCCGGAACAGGTAGCGCCGCAGGTTCGCGTCGAACGCGTCGTTGCGCCGGCGGATCCACTCGAGCGTCATGCACGCGTGCTCGATCTCCTCGTTGCGGTTGTGCGCCAGCACCTCGCGCAGCTCCTCGTCGCCCGTGGCTTCGATGCGCTGCTGGTACCAGTCGATCGCCTCGAGCTCCTCGATGAGCGACGCGATCCCCCGGTGGAGCTCGCGCGTCGCGTCCGAGAGGGCCGCTGCGTCCTCGTGGAATCCCTTGCTCGTGTCCGTCATGGCGCCTCCGCGGAGCAAGACGCGTGCCGCTTCGCCTTCCTTTTCCGCCGCGTTGCGCTAGCGGGAGCCGCGGCGAGCGATGCCGCCTTCGCGGCGCCAGAACAAGAACGCGGACATTGCGCACGCGGCGAGCGCGTTCCCGGCGGCGACGCGTCCCCAGGTCAGCATGCCGAGCAGATCGGGGGCGAAGAGCCGGCCGAGCAGGAGGTACACGGCCTCGAGCGCGGCGAAGAGCGCGAGCGCGACGAGCGCACCGCGCCCGGGCCCGAGCGTGACCGGGAGCCGCGCGAGGACCCAGAACGCCGCCGGCAACGCGAACGAGGTGTAGAAGGTCAGATGTGCGGCGGTGTACGCGAGCACCATGAGGGGGCTGGGCTGCGCAGTGATCGGCGCGGTCTCGCCGAGGAAGAGAGCGGTGCCGAGCGCGTGTGGGGTCCACAGCGGGCGCCCGAGCACGACGTCGACGATCAGGAAGAAGAGCGCGAAGCAGCCCGCGCCGACGAGGCCCGCGGCGATGCCGTTGGCGACCCAGGGGACGCGTTCGGCGGAGTCGAGGCGAACGGTCTCGCGGCGCCGGGCCGCGGCGGACGTCGGTGTAGCCATGGTTCCTCCCGTCGCAGCGAAGGAGCAAGCGCCGTGCCGCACTGCATTCCCGCCTTTGTACAAAGGGACGGGCTCCCATCCATTCAACGCCGAGCGCCCCGAACGGCGTTCCGAGCCGCGCACGACGCGCAACGCGCGCTTCGAGCGGGGCCGACGCCCGGGGCTCCCTGGCACGTCGTTTGCTCCCTGACCAAAGCGGAGGACGCGATGGCCGCACGGGAGGGCCGGGCCGCGCAGGACCTGCCTGAGGATCGCGAGCGGGAGGACCGGCCGCGGCGACGCGAGCCGAAGCGCCGCGAGCCTCACGAGAACCAGGACGAGCCACGCGAGGATCGCGGCGTCCCAGGTGACGGCGACGAGGTGCGCTGACGAAGGGTGGTCGAACCCGCCGGCCCCCCACTCAGCCATCAGGCCCGGCGCGCGATGTGCGCGCCGGGCCACCTCGTCGAGCGAGGGCAGCGTGAGCGAAGCGCTCGAGTCCCTGCGGATCGTCGGCATCGCGGCCGCTCTGGGCGCGCTCCTCGGGCTGGAGCGCGAGCTGGCTCGCAAGCCCGCCGGCCTGCGCACGCACGTGCTCGTCGCGGTGGCGTCGGCGGTGCTGATGCTCGTCGGGAGCGGTATGGCGGAGCGCTTCGCGCGAGAGCAGGACGCGGTTCGCGTCACGAGCGATCCACTCCGCGTCATGGAGGCGATCGTCGTCGGCATCAGCTTTTTGGGCGCCGGGACGATCATCCACGCGGGCCGTCGCGTCGAGGGACTCACGACCGCCGCATCCATCCTGGTGACGGCCGCGGTCGGGCTGGCCGTAGCGGCGGGCGACGTATGGTTCGCCGCGGCCCTCTCGGCCGGCGTCGTCGTGCTGCTCGTCGTCCTGGGGCGTGTCGAGCACTGGCTCGGCACCGACGAGCCCAGCAACGCGGAGCAGCGAGCGGTCGGCGCCGAGCGCGCTGCGAGCGCCGACCTCAGGGAAAGACCAGCGTCGAGAACGTGACCGGGTCGGCGGCGCCCCAGGCGATCGAGCCGGCCACCCGACCCGCCCGGCGGTACTCGATGTGGAGGATCACGGAGCTCGTCGCGCCTTCGAACTCGTAGATCCGCTCCGCGCCCGCGACGCGCGATCGACTCGGCGGCGGGTCCAGCGCGACGAGTTCGACCGCGCGCAAGAACGCCTCGCCCACGCGCAGGCGGGCGGGATCCGCGTGCGAAGGCCGCACCGCTTCGATGTCCACGGGGCGGCGCGTGCGCGAGAACCGCTCGTAACGCACGCTGGTGCCGTCGGCGCCCGACGCGCTCGCCCGCGCGAGCGGCCCGTCGCCGAAGAGCCCGAGCGCGGCCGCGACCACGAGCAGCGTGGTGAGCGCCCACCCGACGCGCTCCACGCGCCACCCGCGCCCGGGCTCGCTGCGAGCGTGCGCGAGGCTCGCCGAGCGACTCGTGCTCGACGGCCGCTTCACCTCGGGATGACCGAGATCTGGCCGCTGCGCTCGAGCACCGCGTCGTCGACGCGATCGAGCGAGTCGATGCCCTGGTGCTGGCGCGCGGCTGCGAGGATGTCGTCCTCGGCGACGCGCTCGCGCTCCATCGCCTCGCGATCCAGCCGGCCCTCCCGCATCAGGTAGATCGCGACCCCGTCCACGAAGCGGTCGAGAAACGAGGAGCGCTGCTTCGCCAGCGAGAAGGCGACGTCGACGAGGACGAGCGTGGCGATCGCCGCCCCGCCTCCGCTGAACGACTGGTCGCCGCCGAGGACCATCGGTCCGGCCATCTCGCTGATCACGAAGAGGAGCACGAGGTCGAACACCGTCGTCTGCGCCAGCGCGCGCTTGCCTGCCGTCCGGAAGAGAACGAGCAGGAAGGCGTACAGCGCTACGGCCCGGAGCACGACGTCCATGCCAGCCTCCTTCTGAACGGCAGTTTGTACGTTCTGCCGCCGCGGCCAGCGCCGCCGAACGTGCGGCGGTGCATCCGTCGTGCCAGCGCTCGGGTCGTTGGCATGCCGCCTGCAGTCGCGTTCTACGGTTCTGGACGGCGGCGGTCGCACGATACGCGACAGCAGGGGCCGCTGAACGGGCAAGTCCGACCGCCGCCGTCCACCAGTTCCCTGCCGACCTGCGGCCCGAACACGAAGCGGCGCGTCGGCGACGTGTCGATGAGCGTGGCGTCCAGGAGGAGACATGCGCAAGCGCGAGCCCGAGGAGCGAAAGAGCAGCCGGCGCGCCCGCGCCAGCAAGGGCCCCGAATCGGGCGCCCCGGAGCGGGAGCCCGAGTCCGGCGCGCGCCGTCGCGGCATCGATCCCTTCGGTGGCGAGCGCCCCGGCGGCGGGTCGGGCTCGAGCCCGACGGAGGACGCCTTCCTCGACGCGTTCGGGCGCGGTCGCGAGGAGAGCGACGATCCGTTCTTCGAGCGCAGCGTGGATCCGGAGGACTCGGCCGAGCGCGAGCGCCGCGGGCCGCGCGAGCGCGCCGAGCACGGCGAGCGCGCGGGTCGGGACGATCAGGCCACGTCGTAGCGACGTCCGAGCGCGCTGCCGAGGCGGGTGCGCATCGAGGAGCCAGGGTGGGAGCGGCCAAGCGAGCGACGGCGCGGCGTCGGACGGGCGGCGGAGCGGAGGAGCGCGCGAAGCGCACGCGCTACGCGGTGATCGGCGCCGGTCACATCGTCCAGGTGGCGGTGCTGCCCGCCTTCCGGCACGCGCGCCAGAACTCGGAGCTCGCCGCCATCGTGTCCGGCGACGCCGCCAAGCGCGCAGAGCTCGGCCGGCGCTACCGCGTGCCGACCGCCGACTACCGAGAGCTCGAGTCGCTGGCGCAGCGCGAGCGGATCGACGCCGTCTACATCGGCCTGCCGAACGACCAGCACTGCGAATTCACGGAGCGCGCGGCGCGCGCCGGGCTGCACGTGCTGTGCGAGAAGCCGATGGCGGTCACGGTCGAGGAAGGCCGGCGCATGCTCGAGGCGACGGAGCGCGCGGGCGTGTTGCTCATGATCGGCTACCGGCTGCACTTCGAGGAGGCGACGCTCGCCGCCGTCGAGCTCGGCGCGTCCGGGCGGCTCGGAGACCTGCGCTACTTCGACTCGAGCTTCTCGATGCAGGTGCGAGACGAGAACATCCGGGTCGAGGCGGAGAAGGGCGGCGGGCCCCTCCACGACATCGGCATCTACTGCATCCAGGCGGCGCGCATGCTGCTGCGCTCCGAGCCGACGCGCGTCACGGCCGTGCGCGTGCGCGGTCGCGAGGCGCGCTTCGCGGAGGTGGACGAGGCCGTGAGCGCGGTCATGGAGTTCCCGGGCGACCGCCTGGCCGCCTTCACGTGCAGCTTCGGCGCCGCGTCGGTGTCGTCGTACCGGCTCGTCGGGTCAGACGGCGACGTGCGCGTCGAGCCCGCGTACGAGTACACCGAGCCGCTCGTCCACCACGTGACGCTCAAAGGACGGACACGAACGCGGAAATTCCGCTGGCGCGACCAGTTCGCTCCCGAGCTGCTGCACTTCTCGCGCTGCATCCAGGCGGGAGATGAGCCCGAGCCCTCGGGACGAGAGGGCCTCGTCGACCTCCAGATCATCGAAGCGATCCAGCGCGCGGCGGAGTCGGGTCGGGCGGTCGAGCTGCCGCCGCTGGTGGGCGATCGCCCGCCCGAGCCGCGCCAGGGGCGAGCGCTCCCTCCGGTGAGGAAGCCGAAGCTGGTCAAGGTGCGCAACGCGAGCCGGGAGTAGGAGGAGCCTCGTCGCGCGTGCTCGGCACGGACCGTGCATTCTCCCGCGGCGGGAGGATCCCCCATGTCCACGCTACTCCTCATCGTGCTCGTGCTGCTCCTGCTGGGTGTCGCGCCCGCGTGGCCGTACAGCCGCTCCTGGGGCTATGCGCCGAGCGGCCTGGTAGGGGTCGTCCTCGTCGTCGTCCTGCTGCTCGTTCTGTTCGGAGGGAGAGCCGCGACCGTCCCGTGAGGCTCTCGGGAAGTTTGTAGATTCATCCGTACGCCCGAGCGCCCGCTCCGGCTAGTTGGTGGGGGCGCGCAAACTCGCACTATCGTTCTCACGTGGACTCCGCCTTCCGTAGGCCGCTCCGGGCCGCGGGCGCGGTCGCGGCAGGCCTCTGCGCCGTGGCGGTCGCGCTGATGCTGCGCTTCCTCCTGGATCCGCTGCTCGGGTCCGCGATGCCGTTCTCCGCGCTCTTCGCGGCGGTCGCCTTCGCGGTGTGGGTCGGCGGTTGGCCCACCGCGCTGGTCGCGGCGGTGGCGGGCTTCGTCGCGGCGGAGTGGCTCTTCGTGGAGCCGCGCTTCGACGTCCGGCCCTCCGAGGCCATGGCGCCCGTCGCGCTCGTCTACGGCATCTCGGCCGGAGTGATCATCTGGCTCGGAGAGTCCATGCGGCGGGCGCGGTCGGCCTTCCGGCAGGCGACGAGCCAGATCCGCGCCGCCGTCGCGGAGGCGAACACGCGCGAGGCGCGCCTGCGCTTCATCACCGACGCGGCTCCGATGCTGATCTCGTACATCGGCGCCGATCAGCGCTACCGCCAGGCCAACGCCGCGTACGAGCACTGGTTCGGCCGGCAGCGCCGCGACGTCGTGGGCCGCACCATGCGCGACGTGCTCGGGGACCAGGCCTGGCGGGCGGTCTCGCCCTACGTCGACCGCGCGCTCCTGGGCGAGGAGGTGCGCTTCGAGTCGTGGGTGCCGTACGCCACCGGCGGGCCGCGCTGGATCCAGGGCGCGTACGTGCCGGACGTGGGCGCGGACGGGACGGTCGAGGGCTTCGTCGCGCTGGTGCACGACGTGACGGCGCGGAAGGTGGCGGAGGCCGCGCTGCGGGAGAGCGAGGAGAAGTTCCGCCGCATCGTCGAGACGGCGAACGAGGGCATCTGGCTGCTCGACGACCGCGCCTGCGTCACGTTCGCGAACCAACGCATGTCCGAGTTGATCGGCTACGGCGCGGAGGAGATGCTGGGCCGTGCCAAGTGGGACTTCCTGCCGGCCCGCGACCGTGAGTGGGGCCACCAGCTGTTCGAGCGGCGCCGAGCCGGCATCAGCGAGCAGATCGACCTCTGCTTCGAGCACAAGACCGGCCGCCAGGTATGGATGATCATGGCGGCGAAGCCCGTGATCGACGAGCACGGCGTCTTCCTCGGGACGCTCGACATGTTCACCGACGTGACCGAGCGCAAGCGCCTCGAGGGGGAGCTCGAGGATCGCGTCTCCGAGCTGGCGGAGGCGGATCGCCGCAAGGACGCGTTCATCGCGACGCTCTCCCACGAGCTGCGCAACCCGCTCGCCCCGATGCGAAACGGCGTCGCGCTGCTGCGCGAGCTGCGCCCCGGCAGCCCCGAGTTCGGCTCGGTGCGCGCGCTGCTCGAGCGCCAGGTCGACCAGCTCACGCGCCTCACGGACGACCTGCTCGACGCGAGCCGGATGAGCCGCGACCGCCTCGAGCTGCGCCGGGAGATGGTCGAGCTCGAGGCCGTCGTGCAGAACGCGGTGGAGACGAGCCGGCCCGCGATCGAGGCGGGCGGCCACGCGCTCGAGATCGCCCTGCCGGAGCAGCCGGTGTGGCTCGACGCGGACCCCGCGCGCCTCGCTCAGGTGTTCACCAACCTGCTGAACAACGCGGCGAGCTACACGCCCCGCGGCGGGTTGATCCGGCTGAACGGAACGCTCGCGTCGGATCGGGTGGAGGTGGTGGTCGAAGACTCGGGCATCGGCATCGAGCCTCAGCACCTCGCAAACGTGTTCGACCTCTTCTCGCAGGTCAACACGCAGCTCGACCGCCCGAAGGGCGGGCTCGGGATCGGGCTCGCGCTCGTGCGCGGTCTGGTCGAGCTCCACGGGGGCACGGTCGAGGCGCGCAGCGAGGGCCTGGGCTGCGGCAGCGCGTTCGCAGTCACGCTGCCGCTCCCGCGCGAGCCGAGGGCGAGCGCGCCCGCGCGCCCGCCGCAGCCCGCGTCGTCGCCCACCGCGCGGCGCATCCTCGTCGTAGACGACAACCGCGACGCCGCCGAGAGCCTCGTGCTGCTTCTGCGGCTGCGCGGTCACGACGTCCGCGAGGTCCACGACGGCCCCGCGGCGGTACGCGAGGCGTCGGCGTTCCGGCCCGACGCCGTGCTGCTCGACATAGGGCTCCCCGGCATGAGCGGCTACGAGGTGGCGGAGCGCATCCGCGAGGAGGCGTGGAGCCGCGCCGCGGTGCTGGTCGCGGTCACCGGCTGGGGTCAGGAGGCGGACAAGCGCCGCTCGCGCGAGGCTGGCATCGACCACCACCTGACCAAGCCCGTCGACCTCGCGCTGCTCGACGAGCTGCTCGACCCCGCGAGGACCCGGACCGCCTGAGGGCAGCGGGGCGTTCTTGCGCCCCCCTGGCACGGCCCTTGCTCTCCCCGCCGAGAGGGAGGTGCGCATGGCCCGGCAAGCCACGGGGCGCGGCCGCGACGAGCGGCAGCCCGGCGAACGCGACATCGGCGGCAACCAGGGCGAGGGCAACCGCGAGGCGGATCGGCGCTATCGGGAAGACGCGAAGCGCTTTGCAGAATCGGGACGGAGCGAGGAGGCGGCCCGAGACGCCGCGGACGACCTCGACGACGACGAGCCGGGCGACGACGAGCTCGAGGGCGCAGACGAGCGGGACGAGGACTACGTCGACGCGGATGGGGACGCGGACGTAGACGACGAGCGGTGAGCCGGAGCGCCGGCATGCGCCGGGCGGCACGAGCCGCGTCGCTCGCAGCCGGACTGGCGCTCGGGGTGGCGTGCGCCGAGCGCGGGCCCGCGCCGCGCGAGGTGGTGCCGCCGCCGAGCGCGCCGGCGCCGCCCGCACCCGAGGTGCGCAGCCTCGAGGTGACGGCGACCGCGTACAACGCGCATCCCTCGCAGACCGACGGGGATTCGCGCGAGGGCGCGTGGGGCCATCGGCTCGAGCCCGGCACGAAGGCGGTCGCGGTGTCGCCGGATCTCGTGGCGATGGGGCTGACGCCGGGACGCACGCTGCGCATCGAGGGGCTCGACGGGGAATGGCGCGTGCTCGATCGCATGCCCGATCGCTGGACGCGCCGCATCGACCTGTTCATGGACACCGATGCCGAGGCGGCGCGCGCGTGGGGCGAGCGCCGCGTCCGCGTCAGCTGGGAGCCGTGAGAGGCGGCGCCCGCTGGAGGGCGGCTTGCATCACGCGATGAGCTCGGTCTGGCGGACGTCCTTCGACCGACGGACACCGCCGGCCCCTGCACTGCGAACCGACCGGACCGTCGACGTCGTAGTCGTCGGCGCCGGCATCACCGGCATGACGCTCGCACTCCTGCTCATGGACGCCGGGCTCGAGGTCGCCGTGCTCGAGCGCCTCGAGCTCGGCGCCGGGACCACCGGGGCGACGACGGCGCACCTCACCGAAGCGCTCGACATCGACTACGCGACGCTGATCGCGCGCTTCGGCGAGGATGCCGCGCGCGCGGTGGCGAGATCCGTGCGGGCCGGGATCGGGGAGATCGAGCGCCGCTCGGCCGTCTCGGGGCGCGACACCGGGTTCCGGCGGCTGCCGGGCTTCCGCTGGGCGGATCGCTCGGCGGACCTCGACCAGCTGGAGCGCGAGGCCGAGGCGGCGGCCAAGAT
>DATAGA010000489.1:0-2934 GCA_036257215.1 Myxococcota bacterium | reverse complement strand
GCCACGAGACCCTCGCGCACTGCACGGTGGGCTCGCTCCCGCTGATCGCGCGCCTTTCGACGGTCACGCCGCTCGCCCCGGGCAGCCGGCTGCACCTCGCCTTCCCCCCCGCCGCGCTTCACCTCTTCGAGCCCGTCTCCGACCCGTCTAGACGCCTTCTCTGAACAGAGCCGCATGGCGGCCGAGGAAGGCGGCCGCGCGCTCGGGGGAAGCGAGGACCTCGCAGACTTCGCCGAACGCGACACCGTCGCGCGCGCGCGCGAGGAGGGCGGCGTCCTCGGGCGGGACGCGCAGCTGGCGCACGTCGTCGCCCTCGCGGTAGACGCAGACCTGCGTCCGCGCCGGCGCGAGCTCCGCGAGCGGCAGCGGCTCGCCGCGCGCCTGCGCGTCGACGAGCCGATCGACCGGCCAGGCGAGCGCGAGGAGACGCACGCAGGCGCGCAGGCGGAGCGTCAGCGCGGCCCACGCCTCGGGCGCGAGCGCGGCGAGCGCGTCGCGCGAGAGCGGCGCGTCGTCGGCCGCGTCGAAGGCGTCGGTGCGGGCGAGCTCCAGCGCGGCGAGGTCCGCCGCGAACGCGCAGCGCGCGCGGACGAACGCCGCGCCCGGCTCGTCGCTCGCCAGGTACGCGGCCAGCTGGTCCCCGGCGTGGCGCAGCGAGAAGTGGCGCGGCGGACACGCCAGGAGGTACGCGGTGGCGAGGTCGTGGAAGGCCGGTGGCCCGAGCGCGGCGGCGAGCGCCGGCACGTCGGCCCGCAGCACGTCGTGGAGCCGCGCGAAGTAGGCGTTCGCGTAGACCTCGAGCCGCGCGGCCGCGCCGGCGCGCTCGTCGCCGACGAGGAGCGCCCCGAGCGCTGCCTCGGCGCCGGGCCCCTCCTCGGCCAGCGCGTTGCGCACGCCCTCGGGCGCGACGAGCAGTCGCCACAGCCGCCGCTGCACCGCGGCGAGGTCCGCCGGCGCCCCCGGTGAGCTCACGGCGCAGCCGCCGCGGGCGCCCCGACGCCGCCCCGTGTCGCCCCCTCCGCGCGCACGCGCTCCATCACCGCGCGCACGCGCCCGGCCTCGGCCTCGAGCTCGTCCCAGCTCGGCAGGCGGTCGTCCCACTCGACCAGCGTCGAGACGGGCCCCAGCCGGCGCAGCGCGCGCTCGTAGAGAGCGAGCACCTCGGGACGGATCGGGTGGTCGTGCGTGTCGACGAGCAGCGGCCCGCTCTGCGAGTGGCCAGCGAGGTGGATCTCGAACACGCGCTCGGGCGGAATCGCGCCGAGGTACTCGTCCGCATCGAAGCCGTGGTTCCACGCGTTCACGAAGAGGTTGTTCACGTCGAGCAGGATCCCGCAGTCGGCGGCGCGAGTGATTCCGACGAGGAACTCCCACTCGCTCATCTCGTCGGCCGCGAAGCGCACGTAGGTCGACGGGTTCTCGAGCGCGACGCGCCGGCCGAGCCGCTCCTGCACCTCGGCGATCCGCGCGACGACGTGGCGCAGCGCCTCCTCCGTGTGCGGAAGCGGCAGCAGGTCGTGCGTGTTGCGGCCGCGCACGCCGGTCCAGCACAGGTGGTCCGACACCCAGGGCGCCTCGATGCGGCGGGCGAGCGCGCCGAGCGCGTCGAGGTAGTCGCGGTCGAGCGGATCGGTGGAGCCGACGTTCAGCGAGACGCCGTGGAGGACCACGGGAGCGAAGGCCCCAACGTCGTCGACGATGCGGCGCGGCCGCCCGCCCGGGACGAGGTGGTTCTCCGAGATCGCCTCGAAGAAGTCGACGCGCAGCGCGCGGGCCGCGCCGCGCTCGAGCACCTCGCACTGGTGCGCGGTGCGGAGCCCGACGCCGACGCCGAGGCACGGCGCCTCGGACGGGCGGATCAGCCGCCCTTCTCCATCTTGTCCTTGGCCGCCTTGCACTCCTCGGGCGTCATCATCACGAAGCCCTTGCCCTTGCACCCGTTCTTGCCCGAGCACTCGTTGCTCGCGCTGTGGCAGGCGCCGTGGCCCTTGCACTCGTTCACGCCCTCGCACTTCACCTTGGCGCCTTCGCTCTTCTCGTGGTGGTCGGCGAGAGCGGGGGCGGCCAGGAACAGGGCGCCGGCGGCGGCGGCGAGCAGAGCGGTCGGGGTCTTCACGGGTCCTCCTTCGGGCGCGCGCGGCGCCCCTCGAGAGACAGATACGTCGCGCAAGCGGCTCCGGTTCCGAGGGTAGACCCTTACGGCCGCGGGTCGAGCCGCAGGAGCTGCGCGCGCTCCTCGGAGCCGAAGAGGCTCACGACCCGGTCCTGGAAGCCGTACTTCTCGCGAAACGCCGCCTGGATCCGCGCGCGGAGCTCCGGATCCGTGACGTGCGTCGCACGCAGCGGATGGCTGGATCCCTCGATGCGCAGCACGACGTCCGGGTTCCGCTCGATGTTGCGGTGCCAGGTCGTGTCGCCGGTCCGCAGGTAGCCCTGGCCGTCGACGACGACCAGCCAGAGCTTCGTCACGCGCTCCGAGCCGTCCTCGTCCAGCGTCACGATCTCGGGCACCGCGACGCCGGCCAGCGCGTTCCAGTCCGGCTCCGCCGCGTCCGCCCCGGCGGCGACCACAGCGGCGGTCACCGCCCACAGCAGCGAGCGCGCGAGCATGGGTCTCGAAGGTGCGAGCGAGCCCGGCGACACGGAGCCTCCTTCGGCGCTCGGCGGAGCGTCCCTCACGCCGTCCGGCGGAACAAGCTCCGCAGCGCCACGCGCCGGCCGCCGCCGTCACGCGCGTGCTCGAGCGCCGCGAGGCGCTGCTCGACGGGACCGAGCAGCCAGCAGGCGTCCTCGGGCAGCTCGTGGAGCGGGGGACCGGCGGCGTTGAGCGGGCAGATGTCCCGCCCCTCCTCGATCTCTCCGCCCTCTTCCGCCTCGGCGAGCCAGCGCAGCGGCAGCCCCTGCGTGCGGCACACGTAGGGGCGGTCCGGGTAG
>DATAGA010000401.1:0-7533 GCA_036257215.1 Myxococcota bacterium | reverse complement strand
GCGAAGGGCGCGCAGCCCGTTCGGCAGGTGGACCCCGAGCCCGAGCCCGATGCCCGTCAGATGCAGCGCGCCCGTCGCGACGACGAAGCCCGCGCTGTACGCGAGGGGGCCTGCCTGGCCGGGCAGCTCGGTGCCGTGGGCGTAGCCGTGGAAGATCGCGAAGACCGCGACGAGGAGGCCCGCGAGCGCGAGGGGCGGCCGCCGGTCGAGCGCGATGGCGGCTCCGAGCACGATCACGGAGAGCGCGATGCCCCACTCGACGGAGGGGAGCGGGACACCCGCGATGCAGGCCACGCCTCCGAGCGCCATGACGAGGGGGAATGCCACCGGCAGCACCCACAGAGCGGGCGGTCCGAGCTGCGCGCCCCAGAGTCCGACGGCCACCATCGCGAGCACGTGGTCCACGCCGTTGAGCGGGTGCAGGAAGCCGCTCGCAAAGCCGCCGAGCGTGCCCTCGCCGGCGTGCGCGCGGGCGAGCGACGGCGCGAGGAGGAAGGCGAGCGCCGCGAACAGAACGCGCGGTAAGCGGGCGCTGCGCATGGGCCGCGAGGCTAGCCGACGCCGCGGACCCCGTCGGCCGGAGCCGACGAAAACGCTCGGTCGCCCCTGTGCTCTCGGCGAGAAAGCTCCCGCGAGAGAGTCGAGGGTTGCGAGCGCAAGCTGCGTGGCATGCCAGCGCGCGCGAGTCCACTCGTCACCGTCCGGTGACGCGGGTCACGTGCGCGAGACGCAGCGCGGCGCCATGGCGCCGCAGCGCGTCGCCGCGCGTTCGTGTCGGAGCATTCACCTACGCAGCTGATCGTCGTTCTCCCCATCGGAGATGCGCGCTCGATCCACGAACGTTACGCCGTCTTCATCGACACGCCTCGAACTGCGTGCGTCGCGTGCTACGTTGGTGCTCCCCCGAACCCTCCGAGGCCTCCAGTGACTCGACCCTCTGCGCTCGAGAGCTCCGCGCTGCCCGCTCCGTCGGTGCAGCGCAAGCTTCTCTGGTTCGCGATGCAAGCCGAGCAGGCGATCTTCGTCGGTGGAGACGACGGGCGCGTCGAGTGGGCGAACGAGGCGGCGTGCCGGCTCTGCGGCGCGAAGCTCGAAGAGCTCGTCGGCCGCCGCGTGCACCTCTTTCCCGACGACGCCGACGCGCAGCGCGAGGCCGCCGATCACATCGGCAGTCGCGTCGCCGCGGGTCAGCGCGCGCGGCTCGAGGTCGCGATCCGCGGGCCCGACGGGCGCGCGCTGTGGATCGACCTCGAGGTCACGCCGATGCGCGGCGAAGGCACCGCGGCGTCGGGCTGGTTCGCGGTCGCGTACGACGTGACCGAGCGAAGGCGCGCGCAGGACGCCGTCGCCGAGAGCGAAGAGCGCTACCGCCGGCTCGTCGAGGACGCGCCGGAGCCGGTGGCCGTGCACAGCGAGGGGCGCGTCGTCTTCGCGAACGCCGCGGCGCTCGCTCTGCTCGGGGCGAGCTCGAGCACGGAGGTCGTCGGCCGCCCGATCTTCGACTTCCTGCATCCCGACTATCACGCCATCGCGGCCGAGCGCATCATGAAGATGGAGCTCGTCGGCGACCCGGCGGAGGTGATCGTGGAGCGGCTGCTGCGGGTCGACGGCTCGCCGGTGGACGTCGAGCTCGCCGCGACGCCCGTCGTCTGGCGCGGCGCGCCGGCGATCCAGCTCTCCGGACGCCCGGTCGAGGGGCAGCCGGCGGCGCCTGCGCCGCGCGCGGCGCCGACCGCGCGCGCGCCGCGCGGGCGCGTGATCGACCTCTCCGGCCTCGTGCTCGAGCTCGCCCCTTGGATCGAGGGCCGGCTCGCGCCGCGTGCGGCGGTGAGCTTCGACCTCACGGCCGCGCGGCTCGAGCTCGCCGGAGAGGCGGGCCCGCTCGCCGCCCTCGTGCGGGCGGTGGTCGGCCAGGCGGCCGGCGCGCTTCGCGGAGGCCGCGGCGCGCTGCTCGTGCGGACGCGCGTGGCGGAGCTCTCGGCGGACGAGGCGGCGAGCTTCGTCCCGCCCGGCTCGCTCCACCGCGGCTCGTACCTGCTCGTCGAGGCGATCGCGGATCGCGGCCAGCTGCCGCCCGGCGCGGCCGTCGCCCTGTTCGCCCCGGGCTTCGCGGAGCGCTTCCCGGACAGCGGACCGGGCCTCGCAGCCGGACTCGAGCTGGCGCGCGCCCACCGCGGCGCGCTGCGGGTCCACAGCCAGCCCGGCGGCGGGCTGCGCATCTCGGCGGCGCTGCCCCAGGGCGACACCGAGCGGCGTCGGCCGGCGCGCGTGCACTCGGTGCCGCGACGGAGCGCCGCGAACGAGGCCCGCTAGCTCGGCCGAGCGCGGTTCGCGGCTAGCCCGCGGTCCAGTCCACGAGCCCGCTCCACGCGGTCGCGAGTACGAGCGCCCCGAAGGCGATCCGGTACCACGCGAACGGCGTGAAGTCGTGCGTCGCCACGAACCGCAGCAGCCAGCGGATGCACACGTAGGCGGACGCGAAGGCGACCGCCGAGCCGAGCAGGATCGGTCCGAAGTCGCGAGGCTCGAGCAGGTGGCGGTGCTCGTACAGGTCGAACACGCCCGCTCCGATCAGCGTCGGCACCGCGAGGAAGAACGAGAACTCCGTGGCTGCGCGGCGGGAGAGGCCGAAGAGGAGGCCGCCGATGATCGTGGCCCCCGCGCGCGACGTCCCCGGCACGAGCGCGAGACACTGCGCGAGGCCGATCTTCGCGGCGTCCTGCCAGCGCATGTCGTCGACCGACTCGACCCGCACGCGCGGGCTGCGCCGCTCCGCGACGAGGATCACGAGACCCCCGACGATGAAGGCGGTCGCCACCGGGAGCGGCCGGAACAGCACCTCCTTGATCTCGCTCGCGAAGAGCGCCCCGAGCACGCCCGCGGGCAGGAACGCGATCGCGACGTGGAGCACGAAGCGCCGGGCCGCCGGGTCGCGAGCGAACCCCGCGAGCGCGCCGAAGAAGCGCGCCCGGTACTCCCAGACGACGGCGAGCATGGCGCCGGTCTGGATCACGACCTCGAACACCTTCGCCTTCTGGTCGTGCCAGCCGAGGAGGTCCGCGACGAGGATCAGGTGACCCGTCGAGGAGATCGGGAGGAACTCCGTCAGGCCCTCGACGAGGCCGAGGATCAGCGCCTTCACGGCGAGCGCGGCGTCCATGGGCGGCGCAGTCTACCCTGCCGGAGCGGCGCGGCCCGCGCGCCGCGCGGAGGCGGACGATGGCGAGAGCCCGCGACCCGCTCGAGCGCCTGCGGCGCATCGTCGCCGCGCTGCCGGAGACCTCCGAGCGCCTCTCCCACGGCGCGCCCACCTTCTGGGGCGGGAAGCGCACGTTCGCGAGCTTCGCGGTCGACCACCACGGCGACGGCCGCGTGGCGATCTGGTGCAAGCTGCCCGCGGGCGCGCAGCAGGCACTGGTCGCGCGAGACCCGGAGATCTTCTTCGTCCCTGCCTACGTCGGGCCGAGTGGCTGGGTCGGGATCCGCGTCGACCGCGACGTCGACTGGACGTTCGTCGCGGCGCTGCTCGAGGAAGGCTACCGGACGGTGGCGCCGCCGCGGGCCGTCGCCGCGCTGGACGGCGCGCCGCTCACGCCTTCGCGCTCGGGCGCGCCTTCATCTTCTCCAGCCACGTCGCGAGCGTCCGGTTCGCCGGGTCGAGCGGCTGCCCGACGGTCGCACCGAACTCGAGGAACGCGAACAGGACGACGTCGGCCAGCGTGAAGCGCTTCGGGACGATGGTGTCGCGGCCCGCCATCTGCCGATCGAGCCAGGCGAGCCCGTCCTGCGCCACCGCCTTGAGCCCGGGCGCCGCCTCCGGAAGCGTGCGAATGCGGCTCTTGAACAGCGGCAGACCCTCGGCGAAGCGGAAGCCGTCCGCCAGCGGCTGGACGACCTTCCACTCGACGCGGCGCACCCACATCCGCGTCTCGGCGCGCTCCTCGGGCGTCTTGCCGATCAGCGCGGGCTCGGGCTGGCGCTCTTCGAGGTACTCGCAGATGGCGATCGTCTCCGCGACGACGCGGCCGTCGTCGAGCTCGAGGCACGGGAGCTGACCGGCGGGGTTGTGCGTGAGGTACGGCTCCTGCCGGTTCGCGCCCTTCATGAGGTCCACCTCGACCACCTCGGGGAAGCGGAACCCCTTTTCGGCGGCGAACATGCGCACGAGCTTGGGATTGGGTCCGATCGAGTTGTAGAGCTTCACGGGGGTCCTCCGAGGGCGGGGGCGCGAAGGTCCTAGGATGGCGCGGCCGCGCGGCGCCGTCACTCCCGCTTGACCTCCGCCGGTCGGTTCGTTCCCATGCGACGCCATGCCGTGCGCCCGCGTCCGGTCCGCCGCCGCGCCCGCGTGCGCCGCCGTCCGCGCGCTGCGCGCGGGCCTCGTCCTCGCCCTCGCGCTCGCCGCCGGGCCCGCCGCCGCCTTCGACATGGACGAGGTGGCGGCGCGCGCGCAGGCGCTCGCCGCCGCGCCCTACCGGGCGCGAGCACCCGTCCCGGCGTGGATGCGCTCGCCCGAGCACGGCGGGTCGATGAGCTACGACCAGTGGCGCGACATCCGCTTCCGGCCCGACCACGCGCTCTGGCGCGAACGCGGCTCGGCGTTCCAGGTGCAGTTCTTCCACCCCGGCCTCTACTACGACCGCAGCGTGCAGATCCACGCGATCGAGGACGGCGGCGTGCAGACGGTGCCGTTCGATCCAGAGCGCTTCCACTACGGCAAGAACGACTTCGCGGACCGGATCCCGCGCGACGTCGGCTATGCGGGCTTCCGCGTGCACTACCCGCTGAAGACCGCAGACTACCGCGACGAGGTGATCGTCTTCCTCGGCGCCAGCTACTTCCGCGCCGTCGGGCGCGACAACGTGTACGGGCTCTCGGCGCGCGGCGTCGCGGTGGACACCGTCGAGCCGTCCGGGGAAGAGTTCCCCGACTTCACCGACTTCTGGCTCGAGACCCCGGCTCCGGACGCGATCCATCTCGTGGTGTACGCGCTGCTCGACGGGCCGAGCCTCGCGGGCGCATACCGCTTCGACGTCTACCCGGGGCTCGAGACCCGGGTGGAGATCGAGGCGAGGCTCTTCCCGCGCAAGCCGGTCCGCAAGCTAGGGATCGCGCCGCTGACCAGCATGTTCTTCTTCGGCGAGAACACGACGCGCGCCTTCGACGACTTCCGCCCCGAGGTCCACGACTCCGACGGCCTCCTGCTGCACCTCGCGGGCGGCGAGTGGCTCTGGCGTCCCGTCGACAACCCGACGCGCATCGACGTCGCGAGCTTCGCCGCCCCGAACCCCCTGGGCTTCGGCCTGCTCCAGCGCGACCGCGACTTCCGCAGCTACGAGGACATCGAGACGCGCATGGAGCGGCGCCCGAGCGCGTGGGTCGAGCCGCGCGGCGACTGGGGTCCCGGGCGCGTCGAGCTCGTGCGCCTGCCCACCCAGACCGAGCTCGTGGACAACCTCGTCGCCTACTTCGTGCCGGACGGGCCGGTCGATCCCGCCGTCCCGCGCACGCTCGCGTTCCGCTACGCGGTCTCGTTCTACGGCGACGACCCCGGGCGGCCGCCGGCGGGGCGCGCCGTCGCGACCCGCCGTGACAGCGGCTCCAAGGGCGCCGGCCAGCGCTTCGTCGTCGACTTCGACGGCGAGCGGCTGCGCGCGCTGCCGGACGACGCCCCGCCCGACGCGGTCGTCTCGGTCGGGCCGCGCGCGGACGCCGCGGCGCTGCTCGACCAGCACGTCGTCCGCCACCCGGGAACGGGAGGGTGGCGCCTCTCGTTCCAGCTGCGCCCGGCGTCGGAGGAGCCGATCGAGCTGCGCGCCTATCTCAAACGAGGCGACGACGTCTTGAGCGAGACGTGGTCCTACTCGCTGCTGCCGACGGCGTCGGAGGCGGCCGCCTCGCGCACAGACCGCACGAGCGTCCAGTAGTCACAGCCGCCGCCGGGAAAGCGCCCGGCGTGGACGACGTCGAACCCGGCGGCCGCGTAGAACGCGAGATTGCCCGCGTTCGTGGTGTCGAGGTACGTCGGGACCCGCGCGGCGTTCGCGCGCGCCGCCACGGCGCGGAGCAGCGCGCGCCCGACGCCTCGGCGCTGGTGCGCGGGATCCACCCCGATCATCCACACGTAGTAGTGTCGGCGTGCGACGTCGGCGTCGTGGCGCGCGTCGAGCACCCGGCCCTGGATCCTGAAGCGGTGGAACCCGCGAGGCCCCGCGCGCAGCGCCATCTGCCACAGCCCGACCCGCGCGAGCTGCAGGCCGTCGAGGCGGGGGCGCGCCGGCGGCAGCACGAGGGCCGCGCCGAGGACCGGGCTGCCGGCGGCGAGCGGCTCGCCGCAGCGCGCGACGTAGCGCAGCGCAGCGTCGAAGAACCACGGCAGGACGCGCTCGCGCCGCGCCCGTTCGGGCAGCGCCCAGCACCACGCCGGGTCGTCGGCGAACGCGCGCGCGAGCGCACGCACCGCGGACCCGCGGGAAACCGCATCGAGCGGCGCGACGGGCGCGGGCGAGTCGATCGCGGTCCTCCGTCGGAGCGGGGGCTCGCTAGCCGCCGGCGCGCCAGCGCCGGGGCGAGAGCCGAGCGGAGCGTAGCGGCCGCCTTCGCCGGCCCGGCCCCTCGGGCTCCCACCGTCGCGTGCGCTTGCGTAGAGTGGGGCAGGCGGGACCCCGTTCGCCTTCGGCGGGGAGGAGAAAGCGTGTCCCTGCGCCGCGCCGCCGTCCTTGTCGCCCTGGCCGCTGTGCTCCTCCCCGGCCACCCCGCGGGTGCACAGTCTCCCGGCGTCGATGCGCCGGTTCCCGTCGGTCCCTTCATGAACGGAGTCTTCCCGACCACGACACCGCGCGATCCCGCGTCGGCGCAATGGGACGTCGTCCCCGCCTTCCCGAACATCTCGCTCACCGATCCGCTCGTGATCGTCACGAACCCCGCGAACAATCGGCTCTACGTCGGATCGCGCGAGGGCGTGATCGTCTCCTTCATGAATTCGCCCAACGCCACGCAGACCAACCCGTTCCTCGACCTGCGCGACCGCGTCGCGGTCGTCTGGGACGGCGGCTTCCTCGGCATGGCGTTCGATCCGCAGTTCGGCGTTCCGGGCTCTCCGCACCGCGGCCACGTCTACGTCTGGTACTCGTCCTACTGCCCGATCGACGCGACGCGGCGCCTCGTGAACCTCGCCGCCTGCAACCCCGGCTACCCGACGAGTCCGACGGACGGCTTCTTCGGCACCTGGCTTCGGCTGTCGCGGTTCACGGTGCCCGACGGGCAGGGCATGGCCGACCCCGCCTCCGAGCGCGTGATGATCAACTTCCGCCTGATCAACTCGACGCACCGCGGCGGCGGCATGTTGTTCATGCCCGACGGCACGTTCTGGCTCACGATCGGCGACCAGTGGCGCTACGAGACCGCGCAGGAGCTCACGAACACCCTCGAGGGCAAGACGCTGCGCCTCGCGCTCGACATCACCGAGAACGGCAACGGCACGTGGAGCTGTCCGGCCGGAAGCCACCAGCCGATCCGCGCCTTCGGCCGTCT
>DATAGA010000399.1:0-3954 GCA_036257215.1 Myxococcota bacterium | reverse complement strand
GCCGGCGCCCGCCGACCCGCCGGGGAAGCCCCCACGGAAGCATCGTGAACGATCCTTTCATCCAGGGCGCCCGCCCCGAAGCGGCCCGCCGCTACGGGGTCCTCGTCGTCGACGACGAAGAAGCGATCGTCGAGTCGCTCGCGCTCACCCTCGAGGACGACTACCGCGTCTACACGGCGCTCTCCGGCAAGGAAGGGCTCGAGCTGCTCGAGCGCGAGGACGTCGCGCTCGTGATCGTCGACCAGGTCATGCCCGACATGAGCGGCGTCGAGTTCCTGGAGCAGGTCGTCGCGCGCCGCCCGCAGACGGTGCGCATGATGCTGACGGGCTACGCGGACCTCTCGTCGCTCGTTCGGGCCATCAACGACGGGCGCATCTACCGCTACGTGCAGAAGCCCTGGGAGCCCGACGCGCTGCGCATCGACGTGCGGCGCGCGCTCGAGGCCCACGCGCTCTTCGCCGAGAACGCGCAGCTCGCGGCGGCGCTCGCCGAGGCCAACGAGCGGCTGCGCGCCGAGAACCTCTACCTGCGCCGCGAGGTCGAGCGCCGCTACGCCTTCGACCAGATCGTGGCGTCGAGCCCGGCGATGCACCGGGTGTTCGAGGTGATGGAGAAGGTCGCGCAGACCGACGCGACGGTTCTGCTCACCGGCGAGACGGGGACCGGCAAGGACCTCGTGGCGCGCGCCATCCACTACGCGGGGCCGCGGCGCGAGCGCCGCTTCGTGGCGCAGAACTGCGGCGCGCTGCCGGACACGCTGCTCGAGAGCGAGCTGTTCGGGCACCGCAAGGGCGCGTTCACCGGCGCCCACGCCGACAAGAAGGGCCTCTTCGAGGTCGCCGACGGCGGCACCATCTTCCTCGACGAGATCGGCGAGACCGAGCCCGGCATGCAGGTGCGGCTGCTGCGCGTGCTGCAGGACGGCGAGATCCGCCCGCTCGGCTCGTCCGAGACGCGCAAGGTCGACGTGCGCATCATCGCAGCGACCAATCGCGACCTGCGCAAGCTCGTTTCGGAGGGCCGCTTCCGCGAGGACCTCTACTACCGGCTGCGCGTCGTGGAGATCGACCTGCCGCCGCTGCGCGAGCGCCGCGAGGACGTGCCCGCGCTCGCGCACCACTTCCTCGACCTCGCCAACCGGAAGATGGGCCGCGGGCTCCAGGGCTTCACCAATGCGGCCATCGACCGCCTCGTGGGCCACGACTGGAGCGGCAACGTGCGCGAGCTCGAGAACGAGATCCAGCGCGCCGTCGCGCTCGCCGGCGACGCCGACATGATCACGCTCGAGATGCTCTCCGAGCACCTGCGCGGACCGGGGTCGGCCGGCGCGGGTGCGTCGCCCGTGGCGGTGGCCGGCCCGGGTGGCGAGATCCGCGACCTGAACCTCGCGGTCGACGACCTGAAGCGCCGCATGATCCTCGACGCGCTGCGCGAGACCGGCAGCAAGACCCGCGCCGCCGACCGCCTCGGCATCCCGCGCCAGTCTCTGCAGAAGATGATGAAGCGGCTCGAGCTCTCCGACGCGGACGCGACGGAGTAGCACTCGGGGGACGCTCCACCCTTCGCCGCCGAGTGGAGCGTTCCGAAGCGCTAGGCCACTCCCTTCCAGCTGGCGAGCCACGCCCACGCCGTGCGAAGGATCGTGTCGAGGTCGGAGCGCGCGGGCTCCCAGCCGAAGTCGCGGCGGAAGCGCGAGACGTCGGCGACGAGCTCCGGCGGGTCGCCTTCGCGGCGCGGGCCCGTGCGCCACGGCACGCTGCGCCCCGTCGCGTGGGGCACGGCGTCCAGGATCTCCCGGACGCTCCGGCCGTGACCGGTGCCGAGGTTGTACGGACCTCCCGGCGAGTCGGCGAGGAGGCCCTCGACCGCGCGCACGTGCGCGTCCGCCAGATCGGTGACGTGGACGTAGTCGCGGATGCAGGTGCCGTCCCGGGTCGGGTAGTCGACGCCGTAGACGACGAGCTCGGGCCGCAGGCCCGCCGCGGCTTCGAGCGCGACCGGGATCAGGTGCGTCTCCGGCTCGTGACACTCGCCGAGGCCGCCGCCCGGGTCGGCGCCGCAGGCGTTGAAGTAGCGCAGCGCGATCCAGCGCATGCCGTGCGCGCGCTCGACGTCCGCGAGCATGTACTCGACCGCGGCCTTCGAGGCGCCGTAGGGGTTGATCGGCGCGATCGGCGCCGCCTCCGAGATCGGCTGGAACTCCGGGTGCCCGTACACCGCCGCCGTCGACGAGAGCACGAACGCCCGCACGCCGTGCTCGAGCGCCGTCTCGACGAGGTGGAAGGAGCCGACGGCGTTGTTGCGCCAGTACGCGAGCGGCTGGCGCATCGATTCGCCCACCGAGATCGAGGCGGCGAAGTGGACGACGCCGTCGAACGGGCCGTAGCGCGCGAACACCTCGTGCATGCGCTCGCGGTTCCCGGCGTCGTGGCGGCACAGCGGGACGCCTTCGAGGAAGCGCGGGTGGCCCGCGCGCAGGTCGTCCACCACGACGACGCCGTGTCCGGCCCGCCGCAGCGCGTGTACGGTGTGGCTGCCGATGTAGCCGGCCCCGCCCGTGACCAGTAGGTGCGCCAAGCCTGCTGGACCTCCGCGGGGTCGGTCGGACCCACGGTCGCCGCCGATTCGCGCGCGGCTCTCCGCGACCACGGCGTACGGGTCCGCGGCTCGTGGTATTGTGACGGCACCGTGGAGTTCCTGCACACCGCGCGCTTCGAGAGTCCGATCGGCGCGCTCTTCGCGGCGACGAGCGAGCGCGGCCTGGCGTACCTCGAGCTGTCGCACGCGAGCGGTCGCGGCTTCGCCGGCTGGCGGCGCACCGCGGCTCCCGACGCGCGCGTGGCGGACGGCTTCGCGCCGAACCGCGCGGCGATCGCGCAGGTGCTCGAGTACCTCGCGGGCAAGCGGCGCGCCTTCGAGCTGCCGCTCGACCTGCGCGGCACGCCGTTCCAGCTCAGCGTGTGGGAGGCGCTCCTCGCGGTGCCGTACGGGGAAACGCGGACGTACGCGGAGGTGGCGCGGCGCATCGGGCACCCCGCCGCGGTGCGCGCCGTCGGCGCCGCGAACGGCGCCAACCCGGTTCCGCTCGTCGTGCCGTGCCATCGCGTCGTGGCGAGCGGCGGTGGCCTCGGCGGCTACGGCGGCGGCCTCCCGCTCAAGCGGCGCCTGCTCGCCCTCGAGCGCGCCGCGCCCGCCCCGGACCGCCTGCTCTAGCTCCGCTACCCCCGCTCCAGGACTTCGGGGACGTTCCACTTCCTCGCGTTGGGTGGAGCGTCCCCCGGGTGCTAGATCGCGCGAAGGGCCTGGGCGAGGTCCGCGAGGAGGTCGTCCGGGTCCTCGATGCCGCACGAGAGCCGCACGAGCGTGTCGGTGATCCCGTAGCGCGCGCGGTCCTCGGGGCTCTGGTCCCAGTACGACATGAGGACCGGCATCTCGATCAGCGACTCGACGCCGCCGAGCGAGGGCGCGATGTAGGGCAGCCGACACGCATCGGTGAAGCGCATCGCGCCGGCGAGGTCGCTCTCGAGCTCGAACGTGACGACGCCGCCGAAGCCGCTCATGAGGCGCGTCGCCACCGCGTAGTCGGGATGGCTCGCAAGTCCGGGGTACCAGACCCGCCGCACGCCGGGCTGCTCCTCGAGCCAGCGCGCGACGCGCAGCGCCGTCGCGTTCTGCCGCTCGACGCGCAGGGCGAGCGTCTTCATGCCGCGCACGAGCAGGTACGCGGCGTGCGGGTCGAGCACGCCGCCGAGGACGCCCGCTGCTTCGCGGATCGGCGCGAGCGCGTCGGCGGCGCCGACGACGGCGCCGGCGAGCAGGTCGTTGTGGCCCCCGAGGTACTTGGTGGCGCTGTGGAGCACGAGGTCGGCGCCGTCCGCGAGCGGGGTGTGGTTCACCGGGCTCGCGAAGGTGGAGTCCACCATGACGCGCACGCCGCGCTCGTGCGCGACGCG
>DATAGA010000303.1:0-2843 GCA_036257215.1 Myxococcota bacterium | reverse complement strand
GCGCCAGCTCCGCCACCGCCGCGGCGCGCGCCGCCTGAGCCGGATCGCCGTAGAGCAGCGTACGCAGCGCGCTGGCGTCGAACGCGTCGCCGCGGCACCGCAGCGCCGCCGCACGCACGTCGGCGTCGGGGTGCGCACCGAGCCGGCGCACGAGAGCCGGCAGCGCGGGGTCGCGGCTGTCGCGGAACAGCTCGAGCGCGCGGACGAGGACGCGCGGCTCGGGGTGGTAGAGCACGAGCGGCGGCACCAGGCGCGCGCGCCCGTAGCTCTCGAGCAGGTCGAGCGCCGCGATCACGTCGTCCGGATCCGCGGAGGAGAGCGCTCCGATCAAGCACTCGAGCGCCTGCAGGTCGAGCTCGGGCGCGTCCGCGGTCTCGGCGACGAGGCTGCGCAGCCCGGTGCGGAAGCGGTCCACGTAGCGCGCTCGGAGGCCGAGGACGACGCCGAAGACGGCGGTCGCGAGCGCGGCCGTGCCGAGCGTGACGTGGCGCGGCCCGGCGCCGGCGGCGAGCGCGGCGAGGAGCGCGAGCGAGCCGAGCGCCTGGCCGCCGCGCTGGCCGAGCGCGGCGGCGGCGCTGCGCAGCGCGACGCGCAGCTTCTCGGGCACCGGCAGGAAGAGGATCTCGTTTCCGGCCCGGTGCACCGACTGCTGCAGCACCGCCTCCGACGCCTTCAAGCCGAGCGCGGGACCGAGCCCGCCGAGCGCGGCGAAGAGCCCGGAGCCGACGGCGAGCGAGGCAGGCAGCACGAGCAGCGAGCGCGCGACGCCCACGCGCTGCAGCAGCCAGGGCGTCACGGCGAGCTGGACGGCCAGCGCCCCCGCGTTCACGGCGGCGTGGAAGCGGGCGAAGAAGTCGCCGAGCCGCGCCGCGGGCAGCGCCGCGACGGCGGCCGCCTTGAAGACGTAGTCGATGCCCGTCGTGGTCGCCGCGAGCAGCGCCGCGACGAGCAGCACGCGCGCCCCGTAGCCGTCCGCGAGGACCTCGCGCCACGGCGCGGCCTCGTTCGCCGTGCCCGGCTCGTCGGTCCGCACGGGGAGGAAGAGCGACCCCAGCGCCGCGAGACCGAGCGCGATGGCGGCCGCCACGAGCAGCCCTTGCACGGGCCAGCGCAGCAGCAGGAGCGCCGCGACCCCGGCGCCAGACGCGGCGCCGGCGAGGCCGCCGGCCGAGATCCAGGCGTACGCGCGCTTCGCCTGGCCGACGTGCAGCGTGCTGCTGAGGGCGAGCCAGAGCTGGATCAGCAGCTGCGTCGTCAGGACGCCGCACCAGACGTAGAGCGCGTAGAGCCACTCGTCGGGCGCCGGCGCGCGGATGCGCGCGAACGCGAGGTGGCCGAGCGCGCCGACGCCGAGGAGGAGCTGCAACGCGCGCAGGTGCGAGCCGGCGCCGATTGCGCGCCCGAGCAGCTGCGCGCTCAACAGGACGCCCGCCGCGATCCCGAGGTACGCCCAGGGCAGCCGTTCCGGCGCGAGCTCCTGCAGGAAGAGCGTGTCGCGCGCCGTCTCGGCGAGCGCGTGCGCGGACGTGATCGCGAAGAGCACTGCGCCGCCCGCCGCGATCGAACGCCGGGTCGGGGCGGCACCGTCAGAGGGGATGGTATGGATCCTCGGGCGCCGGATTCGGGCGGAGCGTGGCGTCCGCCCGCACCCCGTGCACGCCGGGGACTCCACGCGCGGCGAGCACGAACTGGTGGAGGTGCGCCTGCAAGAGCACGTCGCCTTCGAGCAGCACGTCGCCGTCGTCCACGTCCACCGCGAGCGCCCAGCCGTCGCCCGCGACGCGCCAGCCGCTCGCCCAGCTCGGCTCGGCGCTCGCGCGCACGGGGCTCTGTGCGGCGAGGCGCTGCGCGACGTCGCGCGCGACGTCGCCGTCGGGCCGCCGCTCGGGCAACGGGGCCGCCCCGTCGACCGCGAGCTCGTGCTCGACGACGCGTACGCCCGGCGTCAGCGTCGCCAGGCGGACCGCGCGGTCGCGCTGCGCCGCGTCTCGCACCTCGCCCGTCAGCTTCACCCGCTCGCCGCCTGCCTCCACCTTGATGCGCGCTCCGGCCAGCGCGCGGCTGCCGGCGAGGCGGATCTCGACGGCCTCCTGCACGTTCCAGGTCGGACGCACCTGCGCCGCCGCGCCGTCCGGCCCCAGAAGGAGCGAGAGGGCCGCCGCTGCGAGCGCAGGGGCCTGCTGCCAGGCGGGCCGCATGCAGGACCTCCTGGCGTGACGGACTGCACGCTCCATGCCCGGCCCCCGGCGCTGCGCGAGCCAGCGCCGCGCCGGGGCGCTCGGTGGCGCCAGGAGGATGCGCATTTTGTAGAAACGCTTACGGGCGGCGCCCGTCGCGGCGCCGGCTCTCAGCGCTCTCCTGCGACGAGCACCGCGTCGACCTCGATCTCGACGAGGAGCTCCGACGCCACGAGGCGCGACACCTCGACGCACGTCGCCGCCGGGTCCACGCCTTCGAACGCCTCGCGGTGCGCGCGGGCGAACTCGTCGAAGCGTGCGAGGTCGGTCAGGAACGTGCGGGTGCGCACGACGTCGCGCAGCCCGCCGCCGAGCTGCTGCAGCGCGTGCTCGATCCGGCGGATCGCGTGGAGCGCCTGGACGTACACGTCGCCGGGCCCGACCACCGCACCGCTCTCGTCCACCGCGACGGTGCCCGAGACGAACACGAGGTCCCCGACCCGCTTGGCGCGGCAGTACGCGACCTGCGGCTCCCAGGCCGTGCCGCTGTAGACGCTGCGCCGATCCATGCCGCCTCCTCGTCGAGCGCGGCGGGATCTTAGCGGTCGACGATCACCTCGAAGCCGCCGTAGATCATGCGCTGGCCGTCGAACGGCATCGGGTTCG
>DATAGA010000259.1:0-1552 GCA_036257215.1 Myxococcota bacterium | reverse complement strand
GGTACGGATCCGTGTCGATCTCGAAGTCGTACGGGTCGTAGTAGACGTCGGGCTCCGCCACGGTTCCCCTCGGCGCGGGATCGTCGGTGACTCTCGCTCCCGCTGCAAGCGCGGCACGTGCGCCGAGCCCTTTACAGCTGTCAAATGGTGGGTCTCGGTCAGCGAACCAGTTCGACGGCCCGATCCGGCCGCCAGATCCGGCCACTCGCTCGCCCGAGAGCGCGCAGCGGCGCTCGAGCGCGGCTTCGAAGCGGCACGCCACTTGCTCCCGCTGTGCGCACCCCGCGCTCGAAGGAAGCCCCATGCCCCGCATCCGCTCCGTGCTCTGGATCGGCGACGCGCCCGCGGACGTCGCCGTCGACGTCGCCGCCCTGCCCCACGTCGATCTCGCGTGGGTGCGCGACGTCGACGAGGCACTCACGCTCCCGCTCGAGGGCTTCGACGCGCTGATCCTCGACGCGCCGCCCGGCGAGCGCGCGCTCGACGCCAGCCGCCGCCTGCTCGCGCGCCGCGCGCTTCCGCCGGTGGTGGCGCGGCTCGCGGCGCCCGACGGAGAACTCGCCCGTGCGCTCCTCGCCGTCGGCGTGCGCGACGTCTGGCTGCCCGGCGAGGAGACCGGCGGGCTCGAGAGCCGGCTCGCGCGCCTCGAGCTGCGGGGCGGCCCGCTCGTCTACGAGCCGCCGCCGCGGCGGCCGGTCGGTACGCCGGGTAGCGCGAGCGGTCGCGGCGGCGTCTCGCCCGACATCGTGGGGCGCAGCCCCGCGATGCGCGAGGTCTTCGCGCTGCTCGAGCGCGCGCAGCGCACGAGCGCGACCGTGCTCCTCACCGGCGAGACCGGCACCGGCAAGGAGATCCTCGCCCGCGAGATCCACCGCGGCAGCGAGCGCCGCCGCGCGGCGTTCGTGGCGGTGAACTGCGCCGCCTTCCCCGACACGCTGCTCGAGAGCGAGCTCTTCGGCCACGTCCGGGGCAGCTTCACCGGCGCGGAGCGGGACAAGCAGGGGCTCTTCGAGCTCGCCGACCGCGGCACGCTCTTCCTCGACGAGGTCGGCGAGACGTCCGCGCCGTTCCAGGCGAAGCTGCTGCGCGCGCTGCAGGAGCGCGAGGTGCGTCCCGTCGGCGGGACGCGCGCGCGCAAGATCGACGTGCGCCTCGTCGCCGCGACGAACCGCGACCTGCGCGCCGCGGTCGGAAAGGGGGCCTTCCGCGAAGACCTCTACTACCGCCTCGCGGTCTTCCCGATCGCCGTGCCACCGCTGCGCGCCCGCACCGAGGACGTGCTCGCGCTCGCGGCGCACTTCCTCGCGCTCCACGGCGAGCGCGAGGGCGCGTCCGGCTGCCGCTTCTCGCGCGAGGCGGAGCGCCTGCTGCTCTCCTACCGCTGGCCCGGCAACGTGCGCGAGCTCGAGAACGAGGTGCAGCGGGCGCTCGCGCTCGCTGCAGCGCCCGGCCAGCTGCTCGGCCCGGAGCTCCTCTCGACGCGCCTCCACGGCGTCCTCGAGCCGATCGAGGCGGCGACGATCGAGGGCGAGACGCTGCGCGAGAGCCTCGG
>DATAGA010000255.1:0-16455 GCA_036257215.1 Myxococcota bacterium | reverse complement strand
GCCGGCGGAGCGGGTGCGGGCGGATCTCCTCGTGGCGCCGTTCTTCCTCGGCGAGCGCCCGCTGCGCGGCGCGGCGGGGCGGATCGACTGGCGGCTCGGGGGCCACCTCTCCGCCATGCTGGCCCGGGGCGCCTTCGACGGCGGCGCCGACGAGGCCGTCCTCGTGCCCACCGGGGCGCGGCTGCGCGCCCCGCGCGCGCTCCTCGTCGGCCTCGGCGCGCGCGAGTCCTTCGTGCCCAAGACGCTGCGCGCGGCGACCCGCAGCGCCGTCGCGCGGGCCGCGGCGCTGCGGGCGGGCTGCGTCGCGTTGGTCCTCCCGGCGGAGGCCGAAGGCGGCCTCGCCGCCGAGAAGGCGGCGGCCGCGGCGCTGATCGGCGCCGGCGAGGCGCTCCAGGAGCGGCCGTTCCCGCTGCGGCTGCGGCTCGGCGTCGAGCCGGCCGCGGTCGGCCGGGCGCGCATGGCCCTCGCGGAGCTCGTCCCGCGCATCGAGATGGACGGCGTCGTGGCGCGGCTGGCGGCCGCCGAGCCCCAGCCGGCACCGGACGACCTCGATCCCCCTGGGGAAGACGTGCCCCTCGCGCCGCGCGTCGACCCCCGGGTGCGCAACCCCGCTTCCCCGAAGCTCCCCTCTCTCCCTTAAGTCCCCGTCGGCGAGGCCGATGGGTGCTTTGGATCCGAGCCGCGTCGGACGGCGGGGAGGCCCCCGCGCGCCCGACGTGCGGCGGGAGGTTCGATGAGCCTGGTCGGCAGCCTCGAGGACCTCGGCCTCGGCGACATCCTCCAGATCGTCCACCTCTCGCGGAAGTCGGGGACGCTCTGGATCCGCTCCGCCGCCGGCGAGGGCCAGGTGGTCTTCTCCTCGGGTCTGATCTGCGGGGCCTTCACGAAGGACGGCCCGGCAGACCTGCGCGACCTGCTCGCCGCGCGCGACGCGGTGCCGGTGCCGGACCTCGACGCAGCGGTCGAGGAGGCGCGCGCCCGGGGGCTTCCGCTCGAGCGGGCGCTGGTCGAGCGCGGCGCCGCCGCCGCCGAGGCGCTCGACGAGCTGCGCCGCGCCCACGTCGAGGAGGCCGTCATCCGGATGTTCGGATGGGCGACCGGAGAGTTCAGCTTCGAGATCCAGGACCGCCGCGAGGACGGCGGCGAGGACCTCTTCCTCTCGCCCGGCCTGAACCCGCAGTTCCTCGCGCTCGAGGGCACGCGGCTGCGCGACGAGGCGGGGCGGGGCGACGACGACGGTCCCACCGACGCCGAGGCCGACGCGGCTTTCGCCGAGCCCGGCGCAGAGGCCGCCGCGTCCGACGACGACGCCGACGCGTTGGAGGCGTCGGAGCACGCCGACGCGTTGGACGCGTGCGACGCGTTCGCCGACGACGGACCGATCTTCCTCGCGAGCGAGCCGGCCGACGACGAAGGCGAGGACGAGGAGCTCCTCGCCGAAGCCGATCTCGTAGCGCTCGAGGACGACGAGTCGGACGCGGAGGAGAAGCCCGAGGCGCTCGCGGCCGAGCCTGTCGCCTCCGTCTCCGCGGGTGCGGCGACGGAAGGCGCCGCCGCGTCCGCGGCGGCTGCGGCGCCGATCGCGATCGTCGTGATCGACCCGGACCTGCCGTCGCTCGAGTGGCTGAAGGCGGCGCTCGCGCCGGCGTCGCCGCGCGTGCACATCTTCCAGCGCTCCGATCAGGGGGTGCAGCGCGTGCGCCAGTACCTCGCGCGCGCGGAGGTCCCGGCGCTCGTGCTCTCCGTCGATGCGCCGCCGGACCCGGTCTCGGGCGCGCGCGACGTCGCCGAGATGGTGCGCCGCTTCAAGCTCCAGGCGCCGCGCATGCAGGTGTTCCTCGCGCGCCGCCTCGGCGACCCGGACCCGCGCATCGTCGTCGACGGCGTGCTGGACAAGCCGACCGCGACGCACCTCGCGGACCCGCGCTGCGCGCCCGAGCGCGAGCGCCTCGCGGATGCGCTGCGCACGGTGCTGCGGGCGCAGCTCGCGAGCGCCGGAGGCGCGGCGCCGCGCGAGCGCGGCATGTCGCCCGATACGCTCGCGCGACTGCGGCGCGCGAGCGCGCGCCTGCGCGACCCCGCCTCGCGCGGCGACGTCCTCACGCTCGTGCTGCGCTTTGCCGCCGAGACCTTCTCGCGCGTCGCCATGTTCATGGTGCGCGACGACTCCGCCCTCGCGATCGCGCAGCTGGGACTGCCGAAGGCGGGCGGACCCGACGACCAGGGGATCGGCGACGTCGTCGTCCCCGCGCGCGAGCCGGCCTGGTTCCGGCGCGTGCTCGACGGCCGCAACCCCGTGCGCTGCGCGCCCGACGACGACGGCGACCAGCGCCTCGCGATCCTCCTCGGAAACGCGCTGCCGCGCGAGGTGTACGTCGCGCCGCTCGAGAGCGGCAGCCGCATCGTCGCGCTGCTCTACGGCGACAACCTCCCCACCGACCAGCCGATCGGCGACACGGCGGCGCTCGAGGTGGTGCTCCACGAGGCCGGCCTCGTGCTCGACCGCGCCGTGCTCGAGCGAGCGCTCGCGGAGGCCGAGCAGGCGAGCGGCGCCTGACGCGGGCTCTGCCGGGCGGCGCGCCTGGGCCGCTTCGGCGCACGCCCGAGGGGAGGGGAAGCCCCGACGCCGGCGGCGCGGGGGGGCCCCGCATCCCATGCGCGCCCGCGCGGCCGAAGTGCCCCGCGCTCCTCAAGAAAATCGGCCCGGGGACCGATCCACTCCGCGGCCCCGTGTGGCCGCGGTGGGAGGTGTCCGTGCAGAGCATCCTCGTGGTCGAGGATTCGGCGACGATGCGCTCGCTCATCGCATCGACGCTCGAGGAGCTCGAGCCCGCGGTGAAGATCACCGAGGCCAGCAGCGGCTTCGAGGCGCTGCGCCTCCTGCCGCGCGGGTCCTTCGACCTGATCGTCACCGACATCAACATGCCCGACATCAACGGGCTCGAGCTGGTGTCGTTCTTGAAGAAGAACCCGGCGTGGGCGCGCGTCCCGTTGCTCATCGTCTCGACGGAGGGCTCCGAGCGCGACCGCGTCAAGGGACTCGGCCTCGGCGCGGACGCGTACCTCGTGAAGCCGTTCGAGCCCGAGGACCTGCGCGGCATCGCCCGCGAGCTGTTGGCGCGCGGCGCGGGGGGCTAGGCCGTGGCGACTCGCCGCAGGGGCGATCGGCGCCGCACGAAGGCGCACCGCGAGTTCGTCTCGGAAGCCGAGGAGATCCTCGAGCGGAGGCGCGACGAGCTCACGGACCTCGCGGACGGGCGCGGTCGCGGCGCCGAGCCCGACCCCGAGCTCGTGAACCGCCTCTTTCGCTCGGCGCACTCGCTGAAGGGCCTCTCGGGCATGTTCGGCCTCGACGGCATCAGCGAGCTCTCGCATCACCTCGAGGACGTGCTCGACCGGCTGCGGCTCGGCCGCACACAGCTCGACGACGCGGCGCTCGCGCTGCTCGACGACTCCGTCGCGCTGATCGGGTCCGCCCTCGAGAAGCTCGAGGACGGCGACGCAGCCGGGGTGGACGAGGAGGCGGCGCTCCTGATCGGCCGCATCGACGCCTGGACCGCGGCGCCGGCGCCGTCCGACGCGCCGGGCGAGCTCGAGCTCGACCCCGCGATGCTGCGCGCGCTCACCGAGTACGAGGAGCACCGGCTGCGCGAGAACGTGCGGCGCGGGCGGCGCATCCACGTCGTGGACGCGAGCTTCGACATCCTGAGCTTCGAAGAGGGCCTCGCGGAGCTGACCGCCGCGGTGCGCGAGGTCGGCGAGGTGCTCTCGACGCTGCCCTCGCCCGGCGAGTCGCCGGAGTCGCAGATCCGCTTCTCCCTGCTCGTTGCGAGCGAGCTCGACGCGGCCGCGCTCGCGGCGCGGCTCGAGCTGCCGGCCGACGCGGTCCGCAGCGGCTCGCGACGCGCCGGTGAGGCGAGCGCGGCGCAGCCGCCCCCGGACGCCCCGGAGACGCGCGACGAAGAGCTCGCGGCGCCGGCGCGCGAGACCGATCCCGACGCCGGCGACGGAGGACCGCTCGAGCTCGGCTCGCTCAAGTCCATCAGCGAGACCGTGCGGGTGGACATCCGCAAGCTCGACGAGCTCATGAACCTCGTCGGCGAGCTCGTAATCCAGCGCGGCGCGCTGGCGAAGCTCGCGCGGACGCTGCGCCACGACCCGGCCACCGCGCGCGCGGGCGCCGAGCTCGAGAAGGTGCACAAGGGCCTCGAGCGCAAGCTGCAGGAACTGCAGGCCGGCGTGCTCGAGGTGCGCATGGTGCCGCTGCGGCAGGTGTTCGAGAAGCTCTCGCGCGTCGTACGGCGGCTGCGGCGCGACACGGACAAGGAGGTGCGCCTCGAGATCCGCGGTGCGGACACCGAGCTCGACAAGCTGATCGTCGAGGAGCTCGTCGACCCGCTGATGCACGTGGTGCGCAACGCCTTCGACCACGCGATCGAGTCGGCCGAGGAGCGCCAGGCGGCCGGCAAGTCGCGCGAGGGCTCGATCCGGCTCGAGGCCTACCAGCGCGGCAACGACGTCGTGATCGCGGCGACGGACGACGGCCGCGGTATCGACGTCGAGGCCGTGCGCCGGCGCGCCGTGGAGCGCGGGCTCCTCGCGCCAGGCGACGAGCTCTCGCGCAAGGAGCTGCTCGACCTCGTCTTCGCGCCCGGTCTCTCGACGCGCGGCGAGGTGACGGAGACCAGCGGGCGCGGCGTCGGCATGGACGTCGTGCGCGCGAACATCACGGCCCTCGGCGGCGTCGTGGACCTCGACTCGATCGCGGGCCGCGGCACCACCGTCACGATGACGCTCCCGATCACGCTCGCGATCATCCAGGCACTGATCGTCGGCGCCGCCGATCAGCGCTTCGCGATCCCGCTCAACTCCGTGCGCGAGACGCTGCTGCTCGATCCGCGCGACGTGCAGCGCAGCGACGGGCGCGAGCTGCTGAACCTGCGCGGGGAGGCGCTGCCGCTGCGACGACTCGCGCTCGAGTTCCAGCTCGGCGCCTCCGAGCGCGAGCAGAAGCAGTACGCGGTGGTCCTCGGGATCGGCGACGCCCGGCTCGGGCTCCTGGTCGACCGCCTGGAGGGCCAGCAGGACGTCGTCATCAAGCCCATCCAGGGCCCGGTGCGCAGCGTGCGCGGGATCGCGGGCGCCACCGAGCTCGGCGACGCGGGCGCCGTACTCGTGCTCGACGTGTCCGCGCTCGTGGACGACGCGCGCGCCCGCGAGGTGCGCGAGGCCACCGGCCGGAGGGCGCCGTGAGCGAGTCGGCGGCGACCGGGCCCCGGAGCTTCGAGGCACTCGCGCGCGCGGCCGCGCGGCGCGACGCGCTGGACGAGCGCTCGCTGCGCCGGGAGTTCGTGACGTTCACGCTCGACGGCGACCCCTACGCGCTGCCGATCGAGCGGGTGCGCGAGATCGTCCGCATGCGTCCGATCACCCCCGTCCCGCGCGTGCCCGCGGCGATCCGCGGGGTCATCTCGCTGCGCGGCGAGGTCGTCGAGGTGCTCGACCTGCGCCGGCGCCTGGGCATGCCCGAGCGGGCGCCCACCCGCGCCAGCCGGATCATCGTGCTCCATGGCGACGACGGCGCCGTCACGGGACTGCTCGTCGACTCGGTGCGCGACGTCCTGCGCATCACGGAAGAGCACGTGCGTCCCGCCTCCGGCGGCGAGGCCGACAGCGTCGCGGCCCTGCTCGCGCGCGGGGACCAGTTCGTCTCGCTGCTCGACCTCGAACGGGTGCTCGAACTTGCGGGCTGAGGGTTTCGGCGACGTGGGCCGGGAGAACGGCGTCGAGGTCGCCTGTGTCGAGGTGCGCGGGCGCGTCTACGGCCTCGAGGTCGCGCACATCCGCGAGATCGTGCGCGCGCAGGAGGTGACGCCGCTGCCCCGGGCGCCGGTGTTGATCGAGGGCGTGATCGACCTGCGCGGCCGCGTGGTGCCCGTGATCGACCTGTGCCGGGCGCTCCACGGCGCTCCGGCCCCCGACGTGCGCTCGACGCGCATCGCGGTCGTGGAGGTCGAAGGCCTCGTGCTCGGGCTGCGCGTCGAGGCCGCGGTGGACGTGCTGTCGGTCGCCGCCGCCGCGGTCGAGGAGCCGCCCGCGCTCGCCACCCAGGCCGGCTACGACGCCGTGCGCGCGGTGATCCGGCGCGCCGACGAGCCGCCGGTGCTGCTGCTCTCGCTCGAGCGCCTGCTCGAGGACGTATACCGCTCGGCTCGCGCGGCAGAGGAGGCGCAGTCGTGAGCCCGCTTCCCTACGCGAGCGGCCGCAGCTTCCGGCTGCGTTCGCAGCTGCTGCGCTCGCTGATCGGGCTCCCGGCCGCCGGGGTGATCTCGATCTACCTCATGTCGCTGCTCGAGCTCTCGCACGAGCAGTGGGTGTGGTTCGGCTGGGGCATCGCGGGGTACGGGCTCGTGTACGGGGCGTGCATCCAGTTCGCGCTGCTCCGCCTCGACGGGCCGATCCTGGCCGCGATCGACGCCGCCTCCGCCGGGCGGCTCGGCGGCGAGGTCCTGCGCCAAGGCTTCGCAGCCGCGATGCGGTTCCCCGTGCGCGGCTTCTACTACACCGCGTTCACGTGGGCGAGCGCGGGCATTGCGGTCTCCGCCGCGCTCAAGCTGCGTTTCCCCGACCTCCCGCTCGATGCGCTGGGCGCCATCGTGGCCGCGGCGCTCACCGGCGGCGTGATCGCGTCGATCTTCACGTTCTTCGCCGACAAGCGCCTCGTCGCGCCGCTGCGCCACCGCTTCGCGGCGCTCCTGAAAGACCCGGTCGAGCGCCAGGCGCTCGTCCACCGCGTCACCCTCGCCTCGAAGCTGCGGCTCTCCGTGACCGGGATCCTGCTCGTGTCCATCGTGCTCGCGGTGCTGCTCTCCGACGCGCTCGCGCGCCGGCCGATCGAGACTTACGCGACGCGCATCCAATACGGCTACCTGCAGCGAATGGCCGAGCGCGTGGACGGTCCGGGCGACCGCAACCTGCGCGTCGCCCGCAGCGAGCTCGTCGACCTCGGGATCGGGGCCGAGCTCGTGATCGTCGACCTGCGCGACGGGGGCCGCGTGGTGGACGGCCCCGCCGACGCGCTCTCGGGCTCGGAGCGCGCCTGGATCCTCGCGGGCGCGGGCTCCGGCCGCACGAGCGTCGGGCTCGAGTCCGAGCACGCCTTCGCCTGGCACCCGCTCGACAGCGAGGACCGCTACGCGCTGGTCGCCGTCGTGGCTCGCAGTGAGCTCACGGGAGACCTCACCGGCGCGCACGCGCTCTTCGCCCTCCTCGCGCTCGGCGCGGCGGGCCTCGGGCTGGCCACGGCCCAGTTCCTGGCGCGGGACGTGGGCGAGACCACCGACCGCCTGCGCCGCATGGCGGAGCGCATCGCCGCCGGAGACCTGACCCAGGCGGAGCCGGTCGAGTCGGAGGACGAGCTCGGCGTCCTCGCCAGCGCATTCGAGCGCATGTCGGGCTCGCTGCGCGCGACGGTCGGCCGCGTCGCGGAGGCCGCCGACGGCGTGGAGGCCGCTGCCGCGTCGATGGCGCAGGTCGGCGGCGCGATCCGCGAGTCGACCGGCGACCAGGCGCGCGCCCTCGAGCAGGCGCGCGCGTCCGTCGGCGCGATCGACCGCGAGGTCGCGGGCATCACGGATTCGGCGCAGGCGCTCTCGGGGCACGTCGAGGAGGCGGGCAGCTCGGTGCTCGAGCTCGGCGCGGCCGGCGAGGAGCTCAACCACACGGCCTCGGCGCTATCGGAGCAGGTCGAAGGCGTGGGCGTCTCGCTCGAGCAGGTGATCCGGAGCGTGCGCCAGATCGCGCACAACACGGAGT
Source organism: Myxococcota bacterium (assembly GCA_036257215.1). Lineage (GTDB taxonomy): Bacteria > Myxococcota_A > UBA9160 > UBA9160 > UBA6930 > DATAGA01. The sequence goes on along the minus strand of DATAGA010000255.1, from coordinate 8,640 downwards.
CGCTCGGCGGCGCCGCGTCGGACACCTCCTCGTCGATGGCCGAGATCGCGGCCTCGATGCGCGACGTCGACTCGCACGCGGCCGAGACGGCTCGGCTCTCGGAGCGCGTGGTCGGCGCGGCCGAGCGGGGCGGCGATCGCGTCGCGCAGACGGTCGACGGCATGGAGGCGATCCGGCGCGCCAGCGAGGTGGTCGAGGGCGTGATCCGCGGCCTCGGCGGCCGCGTGCAGGAGATCGGCGCGATCCTCGACGTGATCGACGACGTCGCGGACGAGACCAACCTGCTCGCCCTGAACGCGGCCCTCATCGCCGCCCAGGCGGGCGACCAGGGGCGCGCGTTCTCGGTCGTGGCCGACGAGATCGGCGAGCTCGCTGAGCGCGTGCTCTCGAGCACCAAGGAGATCGGCGGGTTGATCCGCGCGGTCCAGTCCGAGACCGCGAACGCCGCCGAGGCGATCGAGGGCGGGGCGTCGTCGGTGCGCCAGGGCGTGGCGCTCGCGGCCGAGGCGGGCCGCTCCCTCGGCGAGATCACGGGGGCGGCGCGCGCGAGCGGCGAGCGCATCGCCGAGATCGTGCACGCGGTGCGCGAGCAGAGCCGGGCCGCGGGCCACGTGGCGGGGCTCGTGGAGCGTGTGAGCGGCGGCGTCGCGGAGATCCGCGAGGCCGGACGCGAGCAGGATCGCGCGAACCAGGCGGTCCTGCGCGGCACGCACACGATGCGCGACGTGGCGCAACAGGTGCACAGAACGACCGAGGAGCAGGCGCGCGGCGCGACGCGCATCCGGGACAGCATGGAGCGCGTGCGCGAGGCCGTGGAGCAGATCCACGAGAGCCTGCGGCAGCAGTCGGACGCGTGCCGGCGCGCCGTCGCGTTCCTCGAGCAGATCCACCAGCGCACCCGCACCAACGAGGATGCTGCGCAGCGGATGAGCGAGGCGACGCTCGCGCTGCGGGGACAGGCGGAGGCGCTGCGCCAGGACGTGCGGAGGTTCCGAATCTAGGCCATGAAAGCGGAGGACCGACGATGATCGCGGCGTGCCCGCGGTGCGCAGCGCGCTACCGCATCGAGAAGGACAAGCTGCGAGCCGAGGGCGTGAAGCTCCGTTGCTCGCGCTGCCAGGCCGTGTTCCGCGTGCGAGCGCCGGAAGACGCGGATGTCGACGCGACGGCCGCGGTCGCGCCCCCGGTGCGCCACGCGCAGCCCGCGCCCGAGCCGGCGCCCGCGGCGGCGCCCGTCGACGCGGCCGCGGATCTCGTGCTCGTCGCGCTGCCGGACGCCGCCCTCGCCAAACGGACGGAGGAGGCGCTGCGCGGCTGGGGACTGCGCACGGCGAGCGTGACGGACGGCGTCGAGGCGATGCTCGAGATCCAGCGCCAGGTCCCCCGCGCGGCGCTGCTCTCCGCGGCGCTTCCGCGCATGTACGGCTTCCAGATCTGCGAGATCGTGAAGCGCAACGAGAGCCTGCGCGAGATCGGCGTCGTGCTGATCGGGAGCATCCACCACCCCGATCGCTACCGGCGCCCGCCGAACGAGCTCTACGGCGCCGACGCCTACGTGGAGGAGCCGGACCTTCCGGACGCGCTGCGCCCGGCGCTCGAGCGGCTCGGCCTGGCCACGCGACACACGGCGGCGCCGGCTCCGCCGGCGGAGCGGCGCGCGACGCGCGCGACGGGCCCGGTCCCCGCGCCGGCCGACGACGCCCCCACGGCGACCCGCGCGGTCGCGGCGCGGCCGCCGAGCGCGCGCCCGCAGCCGCGGACGCCGGCGGCGCCCGCGGCTGCGGCGCCGGCCGGTGCGGCCGCGAGCCCCGCGCTGGCCGGCGACGGGCTCGACGAGCAGCGCGCCAAGGCCGAGCGCCTCGCGCGGATCATCGTGTCGGACATCGTCCTCTACAACGAGGAGAAGTTCGCCGCGGCGGTGCGCAGCGGGAACGTGCTCGCCGCGCTCGGGCCCGACCTCGAGGAGGGCCGGTCGCTCTTCCGCGAGCGCATCGACGCGCGCGTGCGCGCCGAGCGAGACCACCTGGCCGACGAGCTGATGCGCGTCGCTCGATCGCGGAGCTGAGGCGGGCGTGGACCAGCGCGAGCGCGACGGCATCCTGCGCGACCTGGCGAGCGGCGACGACGAGCTGCGCCGGCTCGCCGTCGAGCGGCTCGTGCTGCTCGCGCCCGCGGAGGCGCTGCCGCTCCTCGCGGCCCGCCTCGGCGACGAGAGCTGGCGCGTGCGCAAGGCCGCGGTGGAGCGGCTGGCGGCGTTGCCGGATCCCGCGGCGGCGTGCCCGCTGCTCGTCCAGGCGCTGGCCGACGGCGAGAACCCGGGGCGCCGCAACGCCGCGCTCGAGTCGCTCGTGCGGCTGGGCGGCGCCGTCCTGCCGGGGCTCCTCGCCGCGAGCGCGAACCGCGACCCGGACGTGCGCAAGCAGGTCGTCGACGCGCTCGCCGGCATCGCCGAGGGCGGCGCCGCGGCCCGGCTCGTGGAGCTCCTCGCCGATCCGGACGCCAACGTGCGCGGCGCCGCCGCCGACGCGCTCGGCGCGGTCGCGCGCGCGGACACCGCACCCGCGCTCGCCCGCGCGGTCGCCACCGATTCCGAGCGGCTGGTGCGGCTCTCGGCGCTGCGCGCGCTCGCCCGGCTCGAGTGCGCGCCGCCGCTCGCCGAGCTCGAGGGCGCGCTCTCCGACTCCGCGCTGCGCCCCGCCGCGCTCGCGCTGCTCGGCTTCTCCGACGAGCCCGGCGCGGATGACGTGCTGCTCAAGGGCCTAGGCGCCGGGTCGCGCGCGGCCAGCGAGGCCGCGATCGAAGGTCTCCTGCGCCAGATCGGGCGCCGCGGCGCCGGGGACGCGGAGGCGCTCGCGGCGCGCGTGCGCGAGGCCGCCCTCTCCGCGCCCGACGTCGTCGAGCGCGCCCTCGCAGGCCTCGAGAGCGGCGACCTCGAGGCGCGCCTGCGGCGCGTGCAGTTCCTCGGGCTCGTGCGGGGCGAGGCCGTCGTCCGGCCGCTGCTGCGTGCCGGGCGCGACGAGGTGCTCGCCGACGTCGTGCTCGCGACGCTGGAGGGCTTCGGCGCGGAGGCCGAGGACGTCGTCGCGACCGGTTGGGACGAGCTCGACGCCGACGAGCGCGTGCTCGCCTGCGAGCTGCTCGGGCGCGGGCACAGCGCGGCCGGCACGCGGCGGCTGCTCGAGGCGCTCGTGCAGTCCGACGCCGTCGTGCGCGCCACGGCGGCGCGCGCGCTCGGCCGCAGGCGCAGCCCCGAGGCGCTCGACGCCCTGGTCGCCCGCTTCGAGGCGGCGGCCGAGGCCGACGACGAGAGCGCCGAGCTCGAGCTGCTCGTCGACGCGATCGCCACCATCGCAGCGCCGGCGGGCGGCGAGGCCGGCGCGCTCGCGCCGCGGGCAGTCCGGCTCGTCGGCGCGCGGCTCGGCGAAGCGAGCGAGGCGTTCCGCGCCGCGGCGGCGCAGCTCCTCGGCCGGCTCGGCGTGAGCGCCGAGTCCGAGACCCTGGCGCTCCTCATGTCCGACGAGAGCGCGGCCGTGCGGCGCGCGGCAGTCGAGGCGCTCGCGCCCGGCGTCGCCGACGTGCTGCCCGAGCCGCTGCGCCTCGCCTGCGCGGACGAGGCGGCGGCCGTCCGCATCGCGGCCGCGCACGCCGTGGCCGCGTCGCGAGATCCGCGCGCGCTCGACGACCTGGAGCGGCTCGCGGCCGACGAGGAGCCCAGCGTGCGGGCAGCGGCGCTGCGCGCGCTCGGCGCGTACGGCGGCGGCGCGCTGGAGGAGCCGCGCCGCCTGGCCCTGCTCGAGCGCGGAGCGGCCGAGGGCGGGCCGGTCGCGATGGCGGCCCTCGAGACCCTGCGCGAGCTCGGCGACCCGCGCGCCGCGGCGTTCGCGTTGCCGCTGCTCGGCGCCGACGTGCCCGAGCTGGCGCGCGCGGCCGTCGCCTGCCTCGGCCGCGTGGCGGACCCGCGCGAGCTCGAAGCGCTGCTTCCGCTGCTCGGCCACGACAGCTGGACGGTGCGCGCCGAGGCGATCCGCGTGCTCGGCGAGCGCGGCGTGCAGCGCGCGGTCCCGGCGCTGCTGCGGCGGCTCGAGGAGGAGCGCGACGAGTTCGTGCGCGAGACGATGCTCCGCGCGCTCGAGCGGCTGGAGCGCTGAGGCGGCGATGGACGTCGGCGCGGTCAAGGCGGCGTCGCTCTCGGACGGCGAGTTCCGCATGATCTGCGAGCTCGTGCGGCGCCACTGCGGCCTGCACTTCCAGCCCGACTCGCGCTTCCTGGTCGAGAAGCGGCTGCTGCGCCGGATCCAAGAGCTCGACGTCGGGACCTTCGCCGCGTACCACTACCTGCTGCAGAGCGACGCTGCCGGCGAGCGCGAGCTCTCGCACCTGATCGACGAGCTCACTACCAACGAGACCTACTTCTTTCGCGAGCGCAACCAGCTGCGGGCGCTGATCGAGGAGATCCTGCCCGAGCTGCGCAGCCGGCGGCCGGCGCACTCCAACACCCCTGTGAGCGTCTGGTCCGCGGGCTGCTCGAGCGGCGAGGAGCCGTACTCCATCGTGATGCTCGCGCTCGAAGCTGGGCTCGAGCCGGGGCGCGACCTGCGGGTGTACGCCTCGGACATCTCGCGCAAGGTCCTGCAGAAGGCGCGCCGGGGCGAGTACCGCCCGGCGTCCTTTCGCGACACCCCGCCGGAGCTGCAGAAGAAGTACTTCGTCGAGCGCGACGGCGTCTGGCGCATCTCCGACGACGTGAAGCGCCACGTGGTGTTCACGCACCTGAACCTCATGGACCGCGGCCGTCTCTCGCTCCTCGGCGCGATGGACGTGATCCTGTGCCGCAACGTCATCATCTACTTCGACCTCGAGACCAAGGCGAGCGTAATCCGCACGTTCGAGGACAAGCTGCGCCCCGGCGGGTACCTCCTGCTCGGCCACTCCGAGTCGCTGATCAACATCTCGAGCGCCTTCGAGCTCTGCCACCTGAAGCACGACCTCGTCTACCGCCGCCCGCGGCCGGGCGAGGCCGCTCGCGACCCCTGGCACGAGGCGGCCGCCGCGGCGATCGCCGGCTCCGACGGGGAGGCCCGCTCGTGAGCGCGCAGACCCCGATCCGGGTGCTCGTGATCGACGACTCGGCGTACAGCCGGCGCACGATCACGCGCATGCTCGAGACCTCGCCGCTCGTCGAGGTCGTGGGCTGGGCCCGAGACGGCGAGGAGGCGCTGCGCAAGGCGCTCCAGCTGCGCCCCGACCTCGTCACGCTCGACCTCGAGATGCCGCGCATGGACGGCTTCACCCTGCTGCGGCTCTTGATGGCCAAGCGGCCGACCCCGGTGCTCGTCGTCAGCGGGCGCAGCGGCGACGAGGAGGTGTTCCGCGCGCTCGAGCTCGGCGCCGTCGACTTCGTCGCCAAGCCTTCGCTGCGCGCCGCGCCCGAGCTGGCGACGATCCAGGAGGAGCTCATCCGCAAGGTCCACGCCACGCGCCAGCTGCGCATGGACAAGGTGCGCGACCGGATCTCGCAGGCGCCGGCGCTCGTGCGAGCGCGCGACCCCGTGCGCGACGGGCGGCTGCGCGTCGTCGCGATCGGCTCGTCGACGGGCGGACCGGCGGCCCTGATGCAGGTCTTCGGCGCGTTCGGCGAGGCGCCCGACTGCGCGTTCGTCGTCTCGCAGCACATGCCCGAGGGCTTCACCCGCGGCTTCGCCGAGCGCATCGACCGGCTGACGCCCGTCGCGGCCCACGAGGCCGAGGGCGGCGAGGCGCTGACGCGGGGGAGCGTCCTGCTCGCGCCCGGTGGCCACCACCTCGAGTTCGAGCTGCGGGGCGCGACGCCCGTGACGCGGCTCGTCGAGCGCGGCCCCGAGGACAAGTACGCGCCCTCGGTGGACCGGATGTTCGAGTCGGCCGCGAAGCACTTCGGCAGCGACCTGCTCGCTGTCGTGCTGACGGGCATGGGAGACGACGGGCGCCGCGGCGTGCGCGCCGTGCGCGACGCCGGCGGCTCGGTGATCGCGGAATCGGAGGAGACGGCGGTGATCTTCGGGATGCCTCAGCAGGCGATCCGGACGGGCGCGGTGGACGCCGTGCTGCCGCTCCGGGACATCGCTCCGGCGATCCAGGCCGGGCTTCCGCGCGGGCGCGACGCCCGCATCGGAGAGGGGTCGGCATGAGCCACGACGACGAGCTGCAGCGAAGAGCCGACGAGTTCCTCGGCATCTTCCGCAAGGGCGCTGACTTCACGAAGCAGCTCCTGCGCGAGAACGAACGCCTGCGCCGGCAGATCCTCGCGGTGGACGATCGCCAGACGACCGCCGCGCAGAGCGACCTCGAGTGGGACAAGCTGCGCGTCGAGCTGCTCGAGCGCATCCGCGGCCTCGAGGAGGAGAAGCGCGACGTGCTCGAGCGGCTGCGCGCCGTCGAGGAGGAGAACCGCCAGTTCGCGAGCCGGTACCTCGAGGTGGAGGAGGAGAACAACAACCTCGCGAACCTCTACATCTCGAGCTTCCAGCTCCACTCGACGCTCAACCTCTCGGAGGTCCTCAAGATCGTGCTCGAGATCGTGATCAACCTGGTCGGCGCCGAGCGCTTCGCCATCTACGTGGCCGACGAGCGCACGCGCCAGCTCCAGCCGGTCGCCAGCGAGGGCGACGAGCTCTCGAGCTTCCCCGTGTTCGCGATCGGAGACGGCATCGTGGGCTCGGCGGTGGCGACCGGGGAGACCTGGTGCGGCGACCCGGAGGCGGAGCGCGCGCCGTCCGAGCCGCTGGTCTGCATCCCCCTGCGGCTCGAGGACCGACCGATCGGGGCGATCGCGATCCACTCGCTGCTGCAGCAGAAGGGCGGCTTCTCGCCGCTGGACCACGAGCTGTTCACGCTCCTCGCCGGGCACGCCGCGACGGCGATCTTCGCGGCGCAGCTCTACGGGCTGTCGGAGCGCAAGCTCAACACCATCCAGGGATTCATCGACCTGCTCACGAAGTGAGTCGCCGCCCCGCCGGGGAGGAGAACGCCATGGACCGACACCGGATCTTGATCGTCGAGGACAGCCCGACCATGCGTCAGCTGCTGGTCTTCGCGCTCAAGCGCCTGAAGAACGCCGACATCGTCGAGGCGCAGGACGGCATGGACGGGCTGCGCAAGGTGACCAGCGACCACTTCGACCTCGCGCTCGTCGACATCAACATGCCCGTGATGGACGGGCTCAAGCTGATCAGCCTGATCCGGGGCGAGGACAACTTGAAGGACATGCGGATCTGCGTGATCACGACCGAGGGCGCCAGCGAGGACCGCGACCGGGCCCTGGCCCTCGGCGCGGACGAGTACCTGACGAAGCCGATCCAGGCGCACAAGGTGCTCGCGATCGCGAAGAGCCTGCTGAAGGTCGAGTGAGCGCCGCGCCGTGAGCGGGCTGCCTGCGCCGCGTGAGTTCGTGCTGCGCGCCGCGGCGCTGACGGCGCTCGTCTCGGCGCCGGGGGTGGCGCTCCAGGCGCTCTACCTGGCGGCGCTGCTGCGGCTCCCCGCCGAGCAGTGGACGGCGTTCCTCGAGATCGTCGCGCTCGCGTTCCCGCTGCTGTGCGCCGCGGTGATCGGCGTGAACCGCCGGCTCTACCGGCCCATCCTCGAGTACCTCGCCTCGGCGCCGCGCGGCGCACCCGCGCCCGGCGTCGCCGAGCGCGCCTACCGGCGCGTGACCGAGCTGCCGCGGCTGACGTTCGGCCTCGGCGAGGCGTGGTGGACGCTCGGCGGGCTCGGCGTCGCGCTCGCGATGCACCTGCGCGAGCCCTCGTTCGAGGCGTACGCCGGCGCCGTCATGGTCGCGGCGTCGGCGTCGGGCGGCCTCGTCGTGATGATCTTCCACACGTTCCTCTCGAAGCGCCAGCTCGCGCCCGTGCGCATCGCGCTCGCCCGCGAGCTGCGCGACCCGTCGACGCGCGAGCGCCTCGCGGTGCGGGTCGGCGTGCGCCCGAAGCTGCTGGTGTCGGTGACCGGCGTGACGCTCGTCGTGGTGGTGTTCGCGCTGCTCCTCGCCGAGACGCTCGCGAGCCGCCCGCTCGCGAGCGCCGGCGCGGCCGCGGAGCGCGCCTTCACCGAAGAGCTCGCCGCCGCCGGGGTCGAGCCCGCGGCGCGCGCGCGCGCGGCCGCGCGAGCCCGCGCGCTCGCCGACGCCGCCGTCGCGCAGGAGCGCGTCGCGCGCCGCGCCGTCTCGCTCGCGGTGCTCGGGCTCGGCGCCGCGCTCGCGGCCGGGGTGGCGGGCCTCGTCGCGCGGGACCTCTCCGAGAGCACGCGGGCCGTCGCGCGAGACGTCGAGCGGGTCGCCGGCGGCGACCTGCGCGAGGCGATCGCCTTCGAGGGCGACGACGAGCTCGGCGGCCTCGCGCGTTCCGTCGAGGGCATGACCGGCGCATTGCGACGGACGGTCGGACTGGTCACCGCCGCTGCGGACGGGGTCGACGGGCAGGCCGCGGCGCTCGCGCGCGTGGCCGGCGACGTGGCCGAGGCGACGAGCGGGCAGGTCCACGGCATCCGCCACGCCGCGAGCTCGACGGAGGCGATCGGAGGCCAGATCGGCGAGCTCACGGGCTCCGCCCGCTCGCTCTCCCGCTCCGTCGACGACTCGTCGAGCTCGCTCGTCGAGCTCGGCGC